>CAYTPF010000102.1:0-5681 GCA_964439775.1 uncultured bacterium
CATCATCAGATTTAACAGTTAATATTTCTTGCAAGGTATGAGCTGCTCCATAAGCCTCTAATGCCCAAACTTCCATTTCTCCAAATCTCTGACCACCCGATTGAGCCTTACCACCTAATGGCTGCTGAGTTATAAGAGAATAAGGACCAGTTGCTCTACCATGCATCTTATCATTAACTTGATGAGATAATTTTAAGAAATAAATATTACCGCAAAAAACAGGATAATCAAATTTCTTTCCAGTCCTACCATCCCACAAATCTACTTTTCCGCTTTCCGGTATATCGGCAAGCCTCATCTCCTCTTTCACCTGCTCTCTAGTTGCACCATCAAATACTGGAGTAGCATAATTCTTGCCTAACTTTTCACCTGCCCAACCCAACATTGTCTCATACAACTGCCCTAAATTCATTCTAGATGGAACACCCAGAGGGTTTAAAATCAAATCAATCGGTTTTCCATCATCTGTAAATGGCATATCCTCTTCCGGAACTATTATAGAAACTATACCTTTATTTCCATGACGTCCAGCCATTTTATCACCTACAGCAACCTTCCGTTTTTGAGCAATATAAACTTTAGCAAGCTTCATAACCCCTTGTTGCAAATCATCTCCAACTCTTAACTGAAAAACATCTTTTTCTAATCGCTCCTCTATTCTTTTTAAATTTAAACGATAATTCTCCCAAACTTTCAAAATAGTAAACCATTTTCTAGGATCTTCCACCCAAGGAGACTTTAATGACAATCGCTCCAAATCCAATACTTCAATTCTTTGTTTTGTAAGCAAAGTCTTAGCTTTAATTTCAGTTTTATTAGTTGCAGAATCTCTTATACCACCAGAGATTTCATCTATCATATTCTCAATAAGCATTTCATCTCTTCTTTGCATTAATTCTACTCTAGAAATTCTAGCATTTTTTTGAAGCTCTCTTATTTTCTGCCTTTCTTGCTTTCTAAACGCCTTACTCTTTCTTTCAAATAATTGAGTTCCTACAATTGTACCATATACACCAGCAGGAGCTCTTTTGGAAGCATCTTTAACATCACCTGCTTTTTCACCAAAAATAGCCCGAAGAAGCTTCTCTTCTGGACTAGGATCAGTCTCACCCTTAGGAGTAACCTTACCAACCAAAATATCGCCTGGCTTGACTTCAGCACCTACTCTTATAATTCCATAATCATCTAAATTTCTAGTTGCTTCTTCGCTAACATTTGGAATTTCACTAGTAAGCTCTTCTTCACCTCGCTTCGTATCTCTAATTTCAACCTCAAATTCTTTCATATGAATAGATGTCATAATATCTTCTTTAATTAATCTTTCATTTATTACAATAGCATCTTCAAAGTTATATCCGCGCCAAGGCATAAAAGCAACCTTCAAATTTCTACCCAAAGCCAATTCACCGTTATTAGTACTAGCACCATCAGCCAAGCAATCACCCTTCTTAATCTGATCACCAGGTTTAACTAATGGCTTTTGATTTATACAAGTATTTTGATTAGATCTTAAAAATTTATTCAACTTTACCGTAACCAAATTCTCATCTTCAACTAAAGATATAGCATCCGCTCTCCTTTTTGTTGCTATTACAATTTCATCGGCCGACACCGAATCAACAGTACCATTATATTTAGAGAAAATAGCAGATCTTGAATCTTTTGCTACCTTACCCTCAATACCAGTTCCAACAATAGGAGCTTCAGGCCTCAAAAGAGGCACTGATTGCCTCATCATGTTCGAACCCATCAATGCCCTATTAGCATCATCATGCTCCAAAAACGGTATCAACGAAGCAGATACGCTGACTATTTGATTAGGAGACACATCCATATAACCAATATCAGTTGAATCAACAATAGGAAAATCATCGCCTTTTCGCGCCCTAATTAAACTATTTTCAAAAAAATCACCTTTTATTGATTCTGTAGCCTGAGCAATAAAAACACGATCCTCATCATCCGGAGCCAGATAGTCAACTTGATCAGATATAGCATTTTTTTTCTTTTCATTATCTACATATCTATATGGAGACTCTAAAAATCCCAATCTATTAACAATTGCATACGTAGCCAAAGAACTAATCAAACCAATATTTGGACCCTCAGGAGTCTCAATTGGACACAATCTACCATAATGAGTATGATGCACATCTCTAACCTCAAAACCAGCTCTCTCTCTAGTGAGACCACCAGGACCCAACGCCGAAATCCTTCTCTTATGAGTAACTTCAGACAATGGATTCGTTTGATCCATAAATTGCGATAATTGACTAGTTCCAAAAAATGTATTCAAAACTGTTGTCACAACTCTTGAATTAACCAAGTCTTGCGGAGTCAAACTCTCAGACTCACGCTGATTCATTCTCTCTCTAATTGTTCTTTGCATTCTACTAATGGCTATACTAAATTGATTAGAAAGTTGCTCTCCTACAGTACGAACTCTTCGATTTCCAAGATGATCTATATCATCAGGAAACCTATCACCCTTTCTCATATCAATCAAATACTTCAAAACCTCTACAAAATCTTGCTTAATCAATACTGGCTCATCAACAGGAGCATCAATATTAAACTTTTTATTAATTCTATAACGACCAACCTGACCCAAATCATACTTTTTAGTAGAAAAGAACATTTTTTCTATAAATTTTCTAGCTATATCAACACTAGGAGCTTCTCCAGTTCTCAAATGCTGATACAGCAAAACTAAAGCCTCATCACTATTCGTCGTAGGATCTTTCTTAAATGTATTCATAAGCATCTCGACTTCAATCTCATGAATGTCTTTTTTAATAAGAGCCATAGTCTTTTGCTCTAGCTTATCTATAATAGGCAAATCTTCTTTTCTTATCTGATAACCAGCTTCTCTAACAATTTCGCCATTTTTCTTATTTACCAAATCTTCAGCTAAAAATCTATTCATGATTTTTTTTGAATTAGAAATTTTTTCAGATTCAACCATACCAAGAGCTTCAAAAATATCTCTATTAGTAGAATAACCAATAGCCCTCATCAACAATGAACATGGAAATTTTCGTCGCCTATCAATAATAGTATAGATACAATCGTAAATATCAGTCGTAAAGTCCACCCATGAACCCCTAAAAGGAATAACTCTCGCTTTATATATTTTAGTGCCGTTAGGATGGTAAGACTCATCAAAAAACACGCCTGGAGATCTTTGAAGCTGACTAACAATAACCCTTTCAGCGCCATTAATAACAAAAGTACCTCTATCAGTCATATATGGAATATTTCCAAAAAATACATCCTGCTCAATATCCTGAACATATTTTGAACGATCGTTTTCATCTGTAATGTGAAGCACAAATCTGACTTTCAAAGGAACAGTATAAGATATTCTTCTTTCTAAACACTCTTGAACAGTATACTTAGGAAGCCCTGAATAATAATATTTATATTCTAATACATAATTTTTATGAGTATCTTCAACAGGAAACATACTAGAAAATACTTGCTCTAAACCCTGCATCCTACGTTTTTCAACAAGGACATCTTCTTGAAGAAATTCTTCGTAAGAGTTTACCTGAATAGCTAAAAGATCTGGCATTTCTACATATGATTTTACATTTCCAAAATCATGCCTAGAAACATTGTTTAAATTATTAGACAAAGCTATAAGCCCCCTAAATTTAGAATTAGAAAAATACTACTTAATACTATATACAGATGTACAAGAAATAATATACTACTTCAGCACCACAGTCGCCCCAGCACCTTCAAGAGCAGACTTCATAGTTTCAGCCTCATCTTTTGCCACAGCTTCTTTTATTGTTGTAGGAGCACCATCAACCATCTCTTTAGCTTCTTTCAAGCCTAAAGCAGTAATCTCTCTTACAGCCTTAATAACATTTATTTTCTTATCGCCAACTTGCTCCAAAACTACATCAAACTCAGTTTTAGCCTCAGCAGCCCCACCACCACCATCAACAGGTGCAGCAGCAACAGCTGCAACTGGAGCTGCAGCAGTAACGCCAAACTTTTCTTCAATATCTGAAATAAGTTCAGATATCTCTAACATGTTAGCAGTTTCTAAATATGATAATACATCTTCTTTCTTTATACCAGCCATTTTTATCTCCTGAAATTAATCTTATGATTTTGTTTGTTTTAAACTCTCTAAAGTAAAAGCTAATTTTGTCATTGAACCGTTCAATGTAGATGCTAAATTTGTCATTGGCTGAGACAATGCGCTTAATATTTTGGAATACAAATCTTCTCTACTAGGAAGATTTGCAATCGCCTTAAACTCTACACCCTCAAAGCGCTGACCTTCAAAAACTATTCCAACCACATCCAAATCTTGATTATCTTTAGCGAACTCTTTTATTACTCTTGCCGGAGCTGAAGGATCAACATAAGAATATGCTATGCCAATTTGACCATTCAGCAAATCCTCAATGTCAACTAGATCAACATTTTTTGCAGCTATTTTAGTCAAAGTATTTTTTGTAACTTTATAATCAATCTCACTTTTCCTAAATTGATTACGAAGCTCAGTCATTTGCGCAACATTCAAACCCGTATAATTAGTCAAATAAATTCCTTTTGAATTCTTAAAAGCTTGTTCTAATTTTACAACTGTTTCAATTTTTTTATTAGTGGGCATTTTACCTCCTATAGTGTGACCGAAGCCGTATCTATTTTTACACCAGGCCCCATTGTTGACGAAATTGTAACCTTTTTCATATAAGTCCCCTTAACCGCCGAAGGCCTTGCTCTCAAAATAGCTTGAAAAAAAACTTTAGCATTTTCCAATAGCTTGTCTGCATCAAAATCTGTCTTTCCCAAAACAGAATGCACTATCCCTTTTTTGTCAACTTTATATTCAATACGACCAGCCTTAACCTCTTTAACTGCCTTTGCCACATCCGTAGTAACAGTGCCAGACTTAGGACTAGGCATTAAGCCCTTAGGCCCCAAAACTTTTCCCAATTGACCAACTTTTCCCATCATATCAGGAGTCACGATTATAGTATCCATTTCAAACCAACCAGACTTAATTTTGTCTATATATTCATCAGAACCAACATAATCAGCGCCTGCAGATTCAGCCAAAGCAACATTATCACCCTGCGTTATTACCAAAACCTTAACTTCTCTACCAGTACCATTAGGTAAAGAAACCGTTCCCCTAACAAGCTGATCAGCATGCCTGGGATCAACACCTAAATTTATTGCAACATCAACTGTTTCATTAAATTTTGCTGAAGAATTTTTCAAAAAAGATATACCATCTTCTATAGTATATAATTTATCCTTATCAAAACTCTTTTCTAATTCTTTATATCTTTTACTTTTTCCCATTTTATCTTTTCACCTCTATACCCATACTTCTAGCAGTACCTTCAATCATCTTAATAGCACCATCAATATCAATTGCATTTAAATCTGGCATCTTTATTTCTGCTATTTTTTTTAAATCTTCCAATGTTACCGAACCAACCTTTTCCCTATTTGGCTCACCAGAACCCTTTTTTATTTTCGCCGCTTCAATCAACAACGTAGGAACCGGAGGACTTTTTGTTATAAAAGAAAAGGATCTATCGGCAAAAACCGTAATCTCTACAGGAATAGTCTTTCCCATCTGATCTTGAGTCTTAGCGTTAAATGCCTTACAAAACTCCATTATATTTACACCATGCTGACCCAAAGCC
>CAYTPF010000103.1:0-5600 GCA_964439775.1 uncultured bacterium
TATATGAGATAGATGGTGTTGTTGTAAAAGGGTGTGGTAATGGCAAAAAAGTAGGTTTTCCTACAGCAAATTTAAAGATTATTAATAAAAATATATGTATACCAGCTTTAGGAGTATATGCTATTAGTATAAAAATAGATGGTAAAAGATATGAAGGTATGTGTAATATAGGACATAGGCCAACTATCGATGAGTCGAATATGCCTATCATTGAGGTAAATATATTTCATATATTTGAAGATGATTTTTACAAGAAAACTATTACTGTAGAATTCATTAAGTATATTAGAAAAGAAAAAAAATTTAATTCAATTAATGAATTAGTTCATCAATTAAAATTAGATAAAAAAGAAAGTATAAAAATAAATAGGAGATTTAATGTCATCAGTTAAAGAAAATAATATAGGTGATTTAGTTAGTCAGTTTGGAGGAAGTGATACCAATACAGGTTCTACAGCCGTTCAGATAGCTTTATTAACTAAAAAAATTAATAATCTAACCGAGCATTTAAAAATTAACAAAAAAGATTATAGTGGTCAAAGAGGACTAATTAAAATGGTTTCTCAAAGAAGAAAACTTTCAAAATATCTTATGAAATTAGACCCAGTTCAGTATGAAAAAGTAAGAGTGGAATTAGGATTAAGAAAATAAAGGTAAAAAATGTTAAAAAAAGAAATTGAAATTTCGAATAAAAAATTAGTAATTGAAACAGGATTAATGGCTAAACAGGCCAATGGATCTGTTACTGTAAGATATGGAGATACTGTATTGTTAGTAACTGCTACAGCAAATTTGAGGAATCAAACAAATTTAAATTATTTTCCACTTAGTGTAGATTATAGAGAAAAAATGTATTCAGCTGGTAGAATCCCTGGAGGTTTTTTTAAAAGAGAAGGCAGGCCAGGAGAACATGAAATTATAGCTTCTAGATTAACTGATCGTCCTGTGAGACCATTGTTCCCTAAGGATTTTATGTATGAAGTGCAAATTCTTATAAATGTTCTTTCATATGATGGTGAAAATATTCCTGATGTATTGGGTACAATAGGAGCTTCCGCTGCATTATCTATATCAGATATTCCTTGGGATGGGCCTATTGCAACTGTTAGAGTTGGTAGGATTGATAATAAATATGTTTTAAATCCTACTAAAAGCGAGTTATTAGAAAGTGATATGGAGGTTATACTTTCAGGAACATCAGATTCTATTTTGATGGTTGAAGGTGAATCTGATTTTATATCTGAGGATGCGTTTTTATCTGCTATACAATATGGACATGAAGCTATAAAAGATATTATTAATTTGCAAAAAGAAATTATAAAAGAATGTGGAAAAAATAAGGCTGAATATGTAAAAAAAGAAATTGATAAAGATATTGAAAAAGATGTTATGTCTTTTGTGAAGCCTAAGATTAAAGAATTTAATAAGCCTAAAAATAAAGAAGAGCGTTATAGTCAAATTGAAAAATATGTAAATGAAGTTTGGGAACATTTTGAATCTAAATACGAAGATGATGAAGCTTCAGTTAAAGCTATTGTTAATAATGCTATATCAGATGATTTGAGGCGGATTACTTTGGAAGGTAAAAGGGCAGATGGTAGAAATCATAAAGATATTCGAGATATATCGATAGAGACAAATATCTTGCCTAGAACTCATGGATCAGCTTTATTTACAAGAGGTGAGACGCAGGCATTGGTCACTACGACATTAGGTGGAAAAAGAGATGAGCAGATGATTGATAATGTTGATGGTCTTTCCTATAAAAATTATATGTTACATTATAATTTTCCTCCTTTTAGTGTGGGTGAGGTAGGTAGAATGTTTAGTACTTCAAGACGTGAGATTGGTCATGGAAATTTAGCTGAAAGATCCTTAAAAAGAGTTATGCCAGATCCAGAAGATTTTCCATATACTTATAGAATAGTTTCAGAGATTTTAGAATCTAATGGATCTTCTTCGATGGCTACTGTTTGTGGTGGGTCCTTAGCTTTGATGGATGCTGGTGTCCCAATAAAAGACCATGTAGCTGGGATAGCTATGGGTTTAATTATGGAGGATGAAAAGAAATATGCAATATTATCAGATATATTGGGTACTGAAGACCATATTGGAGATATGGATTTTAAAGTAGCTGGATCTGAGAATGGTATTACAGCAATACAAATGGATTTAAAGATTAATGGCTTGCCTATTAATATTATGAAAGAGGCATTGGAGCAGGCAAGAGAAGGTCGTATTCATATTATTAACGAAATGAAAAAATCATTGCAAACTCATAATAAAGAATTATCTGAATTTGCTCCAAAGATTTTTACAGCATCGTTGCCTGTTGATAGGATTGGAGAATTTATAGGTCCTGGTGGTAAGAATATAAAGGGTTTATCTGAAGAATATGAATGTGAAGTTAATATTGAAGATGATGGTAGAGTTACTATTCTAGGAACAGATTCCTCTTCTATGAACAAAGTAAAAGATATTGTTGATTCATATAATCTTGTGCCCAAAATTGGTGATACATATGATGGTAAAGTTGTTAAAATCATGGATTTTGGCGCCTTTGTTGCAATTGCTCCAGGTAAAGAGGGTCTTGTACACATTTCTGAATTAGCATGGAGGCACGTTAAAAATGTTGAGGATGTCCTTAAGTCTGGTGATCAAGTTAAAGTAAAGTTAATTAATATTGACGATATGAATCGACTTAAGTTGAGTGTAAAAGCATTACTAGATAAACCAGATGATTATAATGAGCCAGAAAAGAAATCGTTTAATAAAAATAAAAAAGATTCTAAGAAATTTTCTAAACGAAAAGCATAGTTTTTTATGATAATAGGTGTCCCCAAAGAGATAAAGTCTGACGAAAACAGAGTCTCTCTAATTCCATTTGGTGCAAAGAGACTATCTGATCTTGGATGCGATGTTCTCATAGAGAATAATGCGGGATTAGCAAGTGGCTATTCTAATCAAGATTACATTGATGCTGGCGCAAAAATTATAAATAATGCATCGGATTTATTTTATGAGTCTGATATGATTATAAAGGTAAAAGAGCCTCAATCTTTAGAGTTTGACTATATTAAAGAAAATCAGATAATTTTTACTTATTTCCATTTTGCAGCTGATAAAAAACTTACAGATAAATTTATTGAATCAAAAGCAATAGCTTTATCTTATGAAACTGTTCAAGAAGAAAATGGTAATCTTCCTTTGCTTGTTCCTATGAGTGAAGTTGCAGGTAGGATGGCAATTCAAAATGGGGCCAAAGCTTTGGAAGCAAATATGGGAGGCAAAGGATTATTGCTGAGTGGTGTACCTGGTGTTGAACCTGCTACTGTAACTATTTTAGGAGGTGGAATCGTTGGTACTAATTCTGCTAAATTAGCAGCTGGACTTGGTGCTAAAGTTAATATACTAGATGTATCAGCAGATAGGTTGAGATATCTTGATGATATTATGCCTTCTAATGTTGTAACACTTTATTCTCATGAACATAATATTAAAGAAGTTTTAGTTAATACTGATTTACTTATTGGATCTGTATTGATCCCTGGTGCAAAAGCACCGAAACTTGTTACAAAGAATATGTTATCAATTCTTAAAAAAGGTTCAGTTATTGTTGATGTAGCTGTTGATCAAGGTGGGTGTGTTGAAACTTCAAAACCAACAACACATCGTAATCCAACATTTGAGGTAGATGATATAATACATTATTGCGTTGCAAATATGCCTGGTGCAGTTCCTTTTACATCGACAACAGCATTGTGTAATGTAACGTACCCTTATATAGAAAATATTGCTAAGTTAGGTTTGAAAGAAGCAATTAAAAATAAAACGTTATCAAATGGTTTAAATATTTATAAAGGTCAAATAACTCATAAGGCAGTAGCAAAAGCTTTTAATTATAATTACACTTCTATAAATACAATTTCAATTAATTAATATTAATAATAAAAAAGCACTAGCCTTTCACAAAATTACAAATTCTTATAATCTAGGAATAAACCATGTTAGTCCAAATTATTTAAAAAAAATAATACTTGCTTTTGAAGATAGATTAAATAAAAAGATAACTTTTGATGATGGATTTGAATCTGTTTACATAAATGCTTTTCCTATTTTAGATGAATTTAATATTAAAGCCATAGTTTTTCCCATATGCAATTATATAGGTAAAAAAAATTCTTGGGATTATAATTTTTTATTAAATAATTCTTATCATTTATCAAAAAATCAATTAAAAGAATTAGATAAATATGGGTGGGAAATTGGCTCCCATGGGTATTTTCATTATCCTTACTCTCTTATGAATGAACAGGAAGTTATGAATGACTTAGTATATTCTAAATCTTATTTAGAAGATATAATAGGTAAAGAAGTAGTTTCTTTTTCTATCCCTTTTAATCAATACTCTTTACAAATATTTAATTGCATTGATAGGGCTGGATATAAAAATATTTATTTTAATTCTTTTTATAAGAGTAAATATTTTCCTGGAAATTTTAGAATAATTCAACGAAAACAGGTTTTTAATATTACCACTATCAAAGCAATTGATTTATATTTAAATTCTAATAAATATCACACACCTATAATAGACAAAACAATTCAATTTTGCTCAAATGCAACAATAGGATTAAAACATTTGCTTTAATAGGTGTTATTGTTGTTAAATTAAAGCGATACTTTAAAGGGTTAAGCGTGGAAGTTAAAAAATTATATTATTCAATTAGTGAAGTAAGTAAAATTACAGATTTAAAGCAATATGTTCTTAGATATTGGGAGACGGAATTTTCTCAGCTTAATCCTAAAAAAAATAATGCTGGTAATAGAAAATATAGAAAATCTGATCTTAAAACCATTAATTTGATTAAAGATTTACTATATAATAAAAAATTTACTATAGAAGGCGCTCGTCAATATTTAGCCAAAAAAAATGATAAATCATCAACCTCTTTAAAAGATAGAAAAAATATTTTGAATGAAATTAAATTTGAAATAGAGGATATTTTGAATTTTATTAAAAAAAATAAATAATTATTTTATTTTGATTGTTGCTGTTATACCTGTCTTAAACCCCAACGAAGATTTCTATCAATTTATTTGTGATGTCAAAAAATATATAGAACATATTATTGTAGTTGATGATGGTTCTAAGGTACCAATATCAATTAAAATAAATAAAGTTGAAGTTTTAAGAAATGATAAAAATAAAGGTAAGGGTTATAGTCTTATAAGAGCATTTAAACATGCTCAAGATAATAAATTTACATCTGCGATAACATTGGATGGAGATGGTCAACATGATCCAAAAATACTTAATTCTTTTTTAAAAATAAATAATGATATAGATATTGTGATTGGTAATAGAGATTTTAGAAAACCTATGCCATTTCATCGGATACTATCCAATAGAATCACATCTTTTCTACTATCTTTGAGAAGTAAAAATATAATTTTAGATTCACAAAGTGGATATAGAAAATATAATTTAGATTCATTAAAATTTTTTACCTTTAAAGAAACTGGATTTCATTTTGAATCAGAAGTATTAATTAAAGTATTATCAAATGGTGGTACAATAGATCATATAAAAATTCCTA
>CAYTPF010000104.1:0-5588 GCA_964439775.1 uncultured bacterium
TAGTTTAAAAGGTGATCATGTTGCGATTACTCGCAAAATGGTTATGATGAAATAAAATTGCTTTTATTCTTATAGAAGGGGAGATTGTAAAAAATCTCCCTTTTTTATTTATTTTTAAAAAAAAACTTGCATTATATATGAAAAAATAATCATACTTCATTACGTCATTTTGCGGATATAGTGGCGTAATTTATCATTTTTGTAGTGAAATGGTAGTTTTGTGCGATTTTAATATGTATAAATATGTTATCTCTTGTAGAGATTTTGAATAATTTTACAAATTTTGATGTAAATGTGATGTATATCAATGTTGTGAATCTTATATATGTTTAAAATTTTGATACAGAATTAAGAATGTTAAAGATAATTGTCTTTAATATGATAAATAAAAATAATGGGTAGTTCCCATTTTAGATTCCAATTAATGGAGGAGGAAATAATGAAAAAGTTACTAACTTTAATTACAATGTTAACTGTAGGTTTTGGTTATCAAAACTGTCACGAACCGTCAGGTTGGTGTTATGATGTTTCAACATTCCAATGTTTTTATATGTTTGAAACTGCAACAGTTGATGCTGATTTAGCTGAGTGGGAGGCAGGTGATGACAGTGATGTTATTGGTGCTTTCTGCGGTGATGCGATGGTTGGATTTGTATTGGCTGCTGAGTCATATTCAACAGTGCCTGCAATGGGTAATGATGGTAATTTCCCAACGTATTGTTCAGGTGGTGATGTTCCAACATTCAAAATCTATGATTCATCAAATGATGTAATCCTTGATGCTGGTTCTGCTGATGTTCCACCAGGATGGGATAATAATCAAATATTTATTATGGGACAATTGTCTGCTTCTAACACATTTGGTTGTACTGATGTAGATGCTTGTAACTATGATGGTGGTGCTACAGCTGATGATGGTAGCTGTTTCTATCCTTCAGGTTGTGATAACGCTTGTGGTTCTACAGCTGAAATTGATGATTGTGGTAACTGTGGTGGTGCAGAATATTTTGACGATGCTGGTTATCTTCCAAATGGTGATTGTGATTGTTCTGGAAATGTGGATGACTGTGCTGGAGTATGTGGCGGTCCAAATACTACTGATGATTGTGGTGATTGTGATGCAGATGCATCTAATGATAATGAATCATGTACTGGTTGTACAGACTCTTTAGCTGATAACTATGATTCTGGTAATTTATTTGAAGATGGTTCATGTGAATATACGGTTCCAGCTGTTTCTGATTTGAATGCTGAAGATGGTCCAGAAAGAGCTATATTATCTTGGACTGCTCCTTCACAAATGGGCGATGCTTCTTATACATATGATGTTATATCTGGTGGTGAAGTAGTAAAGGGTGATTTAATTGGAACTTCTACTCAGGTTTTAAATCTTGAGCCAGATGTTGAAGCATGTTTTACTGTTGTAGCTAAAAATATTTATGGTGAATCTGCTGCTTCTAATGAAGCTTGTTGTTTACCTTTTGAAGCGGCTGGTATGACTTGGGGTTTCCAAGTAACAGCTAGTATAGATGGTTTTGGTTCATTTGATGAGTCAGATGAATTTAACTTTTTTGGTGTAGCAGGAGATGCTACTAATACATATGATGATGCATATGATATCCCAGAGCCACCAACTCCTGTTGGTAACTATATTGAATTATATTTTGAGCATGGTGATGAGTGGGCACATCCTTGGGATACTGATCGTTTTACACAAGATGTAAGAACAGAAGATCCTGAGTATTTCCCAAGTAATTTGATGGTTTGGTCTGCTGAGATATCAACTAATATGGATGGTGATACAGATATTTCATTTGAAGCAATCAATCAATCTTATCCGGGTTATCCAATTTATGTTTTATTAGACGGTTCATATCATTCTGTTGAGTCAGGTACTACTTTAAGTACTTATTGTTTAGCAGGTGAATCTAAAGGTTTTGATATTATCGTTGGTAATATTGTTCCTCAAGCTCCTGATGCATTATCATCGACTAGTGATGATAGATCTATTGGACTTGATTGGGATACTGATGGTGATGATTTAAGTGATATTGGTAATAGATATCCAGCGACATCTTATAATGTATATAGAGATGGTTCTATGGCATATGAGTCAATTGGTGCTGGTGTTCATGATGATGCTGATTTAAGAGAAGAAGGTCAAGGTTTGATGTATGAATCTTCTTATGATTATATCGTTACTGGTCTTAATGCTGCCGGTGAGTCAACTGATGGTCATATGATAACATATTCAGATAATTCAACAGAGTCTTTTGGTGGTCGTGATTCTAGAACTAGTAACACAACATTGAACAATATTGATCCAAGTGCTGATGCAGCTCATGCTGGTTGTGAAAGCAATGATGGTGATTGTGGTTCAGATGGTTCTTATGAAATTCCTCATAATGGATCGCCTGATTTAAATCCGATCGTTGTTTCGCTTAGCGCTGATGGATCTGATGATGTTGATGAATTTGATGGTATATCTAGATATACTTGGACTCAAACTGATGGCAATGCATTGGACCTGGTTGGTTCTAATTCTGCTGGTTTAAGTTTTGTTGCAACTAATGCATTTGATGGGTCAGAAGATTCTTACTCATTTAATTTATTTGTTGAATCAGATTATCCAGTTAAAACTGGTTCACCTTCTGATTTAGCTAATGAGCCTGCATGTCTTGATGAAGATGCAGAGCTTGGTTGTGATAATTGTATTGATGCTGATGATGATTTGCAGTGTGACGGTGATGGTATTGCTACTAGAAGTGATGCTACTGATATTTCTTTATCAGTTTCACCTGAGCCTAATGAAGGCCCAACAGCTGTGTCTGACATAGTTGCTGGAATGGGTGATTATAATTTAAATGTACAACAATGGGTTGTGCCTCACGATGGTGATCCAAATACTATTACAGCGAATATTTGGTTAACTGCTAATGCTTCATCTGATCCTGAAGGTGATGAAATCACTTTTGAATGGACAACAGGTGTTGAGCCAGAAGAGTTTACTGATTTAAATGGTAATGGTTCATGGGATAACAGTGAGCCTTATTTTGATGCTGATGGTAATGGACAATGGGATGAGTATGCTCCATATACTACATCTTCAATTGAATGTAATCGTGTAGCTAATGTATACGATTATACAGTTACTGTTACAGATGCATATGGTTATAGTGATCAAATTGATATAGTAATCGGTGTTTTGCCTGAGCCTAATTCAGCTCCACAGGCTGATGCTGGTACAGATCAATTATGGTTCATGCTTCCAGATGATCCAAATGTATATGATATATGGGAAGACTTTGAAGATGTAAATGGTAACTATGTATATGATGAGGGTGAGCCATTTACAAATGAAAGTCGTTACTGTACTTCAGTAGATGGTACAATTGGTGACCCTGATTCACATTATCAAACTGGTGAGAGTGATGCCTTGACATTTGATTGGAGTGATGGTGGCGCTATTGATCATGAAACATGTTTACCATTAGGTGTGCATACATTAACATTATGTACTACAGATATTTATGGTGCTTCTCATTGTGATGATATGACAATCACAGTAAATGAAGAGCCTGCTCCTGCAGTACCAGGTGCTTTCTCAGTAACAAATAGCTTGTACTATACTGAAATGACATTTAATTCATCTGATAATCAAATAAAATATGGTGATGATGAGCATGTATTTGGTATGAATGCTGTAAGCTATAATGTTTATAGAGATGGTGCTTTATTAGATAATATTTCTGATAATCAGGGTACTGAGTATAGATTAGATAATAATCTTGAGCCTTCTACTGAATATTGTTATTCAGTTGCAGGTATTAATAGTCATGGTGATGAAGGTAGTCATACTGATGAAGTTTGTATAAGTACAGGTGATTTACCAACTGTAACTGTAACAGCTCCAAATGGTGCTGAAATTTGGGAAGTTGGTCAGCCTTATCCAGTTAGTTGGAACTTGACAGATTCACAATATATTTCTAAAGTAGAAGTATTTTATTCTGATGAAAGACAGGGTGAGTCATCTGAGGCTATGGCTGAAGGCTTATCAGGTAATCTAGCTGAAGGTGTTGATTTTAGTTCAACTTCTTTAGAAGGTCATGCTGATGAGGTTTCAACGGTATACGAAGATGCAAGAATTAGAGTTGAGATTACTGACATTGGTAACTATGAAGGTGCCAATAAAGGTAGTTCATCTGATTCAAGTGACGATCCTTTTACTATGTCAACTACAATGTTAACAAGATCAATATCTTCTGGTTGGCATATGTTTGGTACAGCTTTAGATCCGTACTTTTCTACAATGGATGAAAATTTATCTGCTGATTTAGGTGAGTGGGGAACAGGTTGGATCGCATATGATCAAGATGGAGGTTTTGAAAATCTTGAGTTGAATTTAGGTCAAGGTTACTTCCTTGCTGTAACAGCAGACTTAGAGAATATGGAATCATTAACATTAAATGGTGATGTTGTTACTTCTGATGATATGTCAAGAGCAACATTGTCTGTTGATGGTGGATGGACTCTTTTGAGTAACCCATTAGTTTCATCTGTAAATAAATCTATGTTGACTGTTACAACAAACGATGAAACATATTCTTGGGATGATGCTGTTGCATTTGGTTTTGTTTCACCAACAGTATATGGTTGGGACAATGGATATGCTTCTAATCATAACTTAGTTAGATTCCAAGGTAATTGGTTACATACAAGTAGAGCATTAGATATTAACGTTAGACCACATACAGCTGGCGCACTTTCAAGAATGGAAGAAGTTGATGGTTGGAAATTATCATTGCGTGCTTCTGATAAAAATGGTTTAGCTTCTAGTGACTTGGTAACAGTTGGAATCACTGAAAATGCAGATGATAGCTTCATTTATGGTGAAGATGAATTTGATCTTCCAGATCCAATGGTTGATTCATATGTTGATTTATTTATCAATAATATGGGTTGGATTGGTAAAGAAGATATTAATGGTAATGTTGTTGAATCACCTTATTTTGCTGCTGATATTAGATCAATTCCTGCGCACAATGATGCTCAAGTTTGGAATGTATCTGGTATAGCTCATAATATGGTTGGTGATGTTGAGCTTACTTGGAATATGGATGAGATAGATAATAGCTATAACGTTCAGCTTCAAGTAAATGGTAAAACATATGACTTAAGAGAAGAAACTTCAGTTCTTGTTTCACAAGATGAACTTTCAAATATGAATATCTTAATTGGTTCTGGCTCTATGGGTACAGAAGTTGTAGATATCCCTGAGTCATTCTCATTAAGCTCAGCTTATCCAAATCCATTTAACCCTTCAACTAACATGACTTTAGCTTTAGATGCTGATAGTCAAGTTTCAATGATGGTTTACAACTTAGTTGGTCAAGTTGTTGATGTTTTAGTTGATGGTAATATGACTGCTGGATATCACCAAGTAACTTGGAATGCTTCAAATGTGCCAAGTGGTGTATATATTGTTAAAGTGAATACTGGAACAAATACATCAATTCAAAAGGTGATGTTAATGAAATAATATTATCCAAATATGGATATGATAAAAAAGCCTCAATTTTTATTGAGGC
>CAYTPF010000105.1:0-5474 GCA_964439775.1 uncultured bacterium
CCAAGCAACAAATTACGTTAGACCCGACAACAACTAGACTAGGCAGGAGACACTATCGACCTTCCAGTTGATGCAATTTGTCGCCTAATATCCCATTAAACTCGAAGCACCTCCTTTCTTTTTTAGTTGTGCCGGCGCGCCACCCTGTCCAAGCAACAGCGCGCCGGCACATTTTCTATCTATCTCTCAACGTTCCCTGTTCTACATATTCTCGTATAACCGAGAATAATTCATTGTTAATTATCATAGCGCTTTAGAACCTGTTTCTTCAGTTCGTATTCGTATGGATTCATCGATCGTTGAAACGAATAGTTTTCCATCGCCTATTTTACCAGTTTTAGCACCGGCTAAAATAGCCTTTACAGCATCTTCACATTGTTCACTCGAAACGACTATTTCAATTTTTATCTTTGGCAAGAAATCTACCGTGTATTCGCTTCCACGATAAATTTCAGTATGACCTTTTTGCCTCCCAAACCCCTTTACCTCACATACGGTCATCCCGGTTATCCCAATTTCTGCCAAGGCATCTTTCACCTCATCAAGTTTAAAAGGTTTCACTATTGCTTCTATTTTTTTCATTTTAATTCCTTTCTATTAGCGACTTTTTTAATTTTCAGAAGCAACAGTGAAATCTGGATAGGCTTCTTGAGCATGTTCCGACTTATCAAGACCTGATGTTTCCTCTTCTTCTGATACTCGAACACCCATAACAGATTTAATTATGGAAAATACCACTAAAGAAAAGATGAATGCCCAAGCACATATCATGAGAGTTCCTTTTAGCTGTGCGCCGAATGTATGATCCGGGTTGAGAGAAAATATTCCTACAGCGAGCGTGCCCCAAATACCACATACACCGTGGACTGAAATTGCTCCCACTGGATCATCAATTTTGATGTTATCAAACATGACAATGGAGAACACAACAATGCATCCTGCAATTAAGCCGATTAGAATGCTCGATCCCATTCCAACTGTATCAGCTCCAGCAGTAATACCAACCAAGCCGGCTAGCATTCCATTCAGAGCCATTGTTAAATCAGGTTTGGTGAACTTGATCCAAGAAACAACCATTGCAGCCAAGCCACCTGCACAGGCAGCCAATGCAGTTGTCACAAACACATGTCCAACCAGCAATGGGTCAGCATTCAACACTGAACCACCGTTAAACCCGAACCATCCAAGGAACAGGAGAAAAACACCTATTGTGGCAAGTGGCAGGCTATGACCGGGAATTGGCTTCATTCCCTCAGAAGTGTATTTTCCAAGCCTGGGCCCAAGTATAATTACACAGGCAAGTGCGGCAAATCCGCCAAAACCATGAACAATTGACGACCCAGCAAAGTCATAAAATCCAGCATTATCAAGATAGCCCGTCCCCCACTTCCATGCGCCTGATATTGGATAGGCAAAAGTTACGAGCAGAAACGCAAAAACCATAAATGAACTAAGTTTTATTCGTTCTGCTACAGCGCCCGACACAATTGTAGCTGCGGTAGCTGCAAACATTGCTTGAAAGATAAAGTCTGTCCACCAGTTGTAGTCTGCGTAACCATCGGAAAGGTTTGCTTGGTTCCATTCATCAGCTTTCTCTTGAGTTTTCTCTGGGTTACCAAACCAACTTCCTGACGCCACAAGTCCATTCCAGTCTGCATCTTCGGCGGGCAGAGGTTTCCCATCATCATCGTAAGCAGAACCGGGATACATAGCGTTGAAACCCCAAACTGCATAGGTAAGTACGCCGATGCAAATAATGAAAACATTCTTAAATAGAACGTTTACAGTATTTTTTGATCGGCTCAACCCTGCTTCCAGAGCAGAAAATCCCAGATGCATCAAAAAAACCAGAGCTGCAGCCAAAAGCAGCCAAAGGTTACTGGTAGTGAAAAAAGGATTATCTGCTCCTTGGTTTTCGATTGCGTCATAATTATAAATATTAAGCCCTGTCGATTCAGCTGGCTCACTCTGGGCCCCATCACTAGATTCTTCACTAGATTCCTCCTCGACCGGAGCAGTTTCTTCTGTGTTAGGCGGTTCGGGTTCTTCCTGGGCGTAAAGCTCGCTAGTAAATCCAACTAGTGAGAACATTAAAAACATACCCAATATAAAACTGTATTTGGTTGGTTTTAGTATTTCTTTCATTTTCTTAGATTAATTTTAAGGCTAAAGACAAAGCTCTAACCCAATTAACCATCAAGCTCGTGGCGTGCCACACCGAATGAAAAACACTCTTAAATATTAATTATTAAGATTAATAAAATTCATTTTATGAAGAAGAAGATAATATAACTTATGTATTTTAATGCACTTATTCCTAAATGATTTTTTTTAAAATAAATGTTTTTATTAAAAATTTTCAAATGAAGAGATCTGGTTAGTTTGTTTTTTGTCCAGGTGTTCAAAAAAAGACACATGATTATATTTAGCTTAATTGGTGAGCTAGCTCATAAAAAACCCCTTCCTTTGAAAAAAGGAAGGGGCCTATCGCAAATAGTCTCTAAGATGAATAATTAGAAACTATAATGATTCACTAGAAGCTATACACTAAACTTAGGGTGAGGCTCTCCTCATCTGCAGATGCCCCTTCCCAATCTGAAGTCATGTATTCCAAACGAGTTTGCACGCCATCCCATAGAGCATAATCAACGCCGATTGCATATGAACTGATATCACTCTTTTGAGTGGTGATATCATCATCACCAAACTCATACCGGCCCATGAGGGTTACAGTCTCAGAGAGTTCATAAAAGGCATATACTTGGTATATTTCCGCGTCTGCATCTGAGTCATCATCTACCCAGTCAGCTGCAAGATCTACGCTAAGTCCATCAACTGGTATTGGCAAATTGACGGCAGCATAGTAATAATCAGTTTCATCACTATCTGCTCCCATGCCTAATACGGTTCCAACATATACACCAAATCCATTATCACCCAAGAAGGTGCCTTCTGAAGGTGTGTATGAAATAGCCCCGAGATAGCCGACAGACCCAGCATCGTCTGTTGCATTTGTGTTAAAACCGTCGTAGTCATTGGCAACACCAAAAGTGAGGCCAATATTGTCATTAAGCTGATAATCAGCTTTTACACCTACGTGGTGAGTTGGCTCTACAGCAAAACCCCAGCCACGCTCATAGAAGGCATTTGCGGAGTAATCGTAAACTTCATATCCAACTACAGTACCCCAAAGTCCCGCTGTAAGATTAAGCCCTGTTCCAACATCGACCATCATATTGATGTTTGCTTCCATCAACTCCAGTGTCCCACCGTCACCAGAAGTGTCGTCGTGCGTTCCAAGATCACTGGCTTCAGGCCCAATCCACATTCCTAGGTTAAATCCGGATGTTCCGTCTGCACCCATGGGCTTGCTTAAGGTTAAGCTTACTATATCCATTCTGAATTTATCAGTAGAACCTGATCCAGAATTGAAAGTATTACCTCCACCACTAGCCGGATGTGATCCCATTGCATATGCTGTAGCAACGTAACCACTTAACTCAATGGAGGCAGATTCCACCTCTGCAGGGGCAACAGCTTCCTGAGCCTGAGCAAAAGGGGAAAGAGTCACAACACCTGCTGCAGCAAGTGCCATAGTCCATTTATTTGTTTTAATCATTAGTTTCCTTGTATTCCTTTTATTACTTTTTAAAAAACAGTTTTTTATATTAAGGCACTTTGACTATACCTCGCACCCTAAAAGGCGCTTCTGTAATTTGAGCTACTATAGTCCCAACAAACTGTAAGTCATAACTCGAATATTTATTCGTAATGATGAATTAATTTCATAAATTATTATTTATGAAAAAACGTAATCCTAAAATTGTTTATTAAACAGACATCACTAAGGTAAAAATAAATATTATTGTAAACAGTGTCAGCCCAACGAATATGTAATCGATCCTTCTCATGTGAGCTAACCTGCATGAACCATGCCATAATTAATATTTGGCTTATAAAATGCTTTTATCCTCATTGCTGAATGAGTGAATTAGATTCATATAATAGAAACCCTTTGGATAGCAGGCAGTTAAGAGCATTCTTAATGCTCTCACGAAAGGGAAGTTTTACCCTTGCCGCAAAAGAATTACACCTAACGCAATCGGCAATTAGCCATGCAATGAAGGCTTTAGAGCAGGATGTTGGTTGTAGACTTTTAGACAAGGTGGGCAAAAAAATTCTACTAACCCAAGCTGGAGAGCAGTTTCGCGAACGCGTCGAAAAAATATTTTCAGAAATGAGAATAGCTCGATCAGAATTAAATAAACTTGGGGAATGGGGCCAAGGCCGTCTGCGCATTGGTGCAAGTGCCGCAGCATGTCAATATATCCTGCCCTCAATTATAAACGAGCTGAAGACGGAATTTCCAAAATGTAGTTTATCAATAAACCCAGAGGACACCCATGGTATTGTAACGGCATTACGCGGAAATTTTATTGATATCGGGCTTACTTTGGAGCCAGAGAGAGAGCCGGATTTCAATTTTACCCCCCTATTTGAAGATGAGTTAATGTTCTTAGTAAACCCCGAACACCCTTGGGCCAAACAAAGGCGTGCTAAACGGAGTTCGATTTCCAGACAGCAATATATATTGTATTTTAAAAACAGTCGTACTTTTGAATTAATTGAAAATTATTTTAAATCTGAAGAAGAAACTATCAAATCAGTAATTGATATGGGTAGTATGTCAGCAATAAAAGAATTGGTTAAGATAGGCTTGGGTGTCACCATTTTACCTCCTTGGGTAGCCAAGAGAGAATTAGACAAAAAACAACTTGTTGCACTACCACTAGGGCGAAAAAAGCTAAAGCGCAAATGGGGCTTACTTTACTGGAAAAACAAACCGAAGAGCTGGGCAGAGGAAACCTTTATTGGCTTATCTAAAAATAAAGGCACAGCCTTTGCTGCTCGTCATGGGTTGAGGTCATACTAATTGATTTTAAATTTTCATTTAAAAGATAAATACCTTTCATTTTTATTTTTTAAAATTTGATGTACTTTGGCTAGATTAAAATAATGACGAGTAGTCACAATTACAAGGAAATGGATTTGTCCCTTGATAGGAGTAAGTATTAAATCAAAGTCTCAGAACAAATAAGACGACGTAAGTAAGGTTCAAATTAAATATAGTGAAAAATTAGAATATCAATTTAATGTATTTAGTTAACTGCGCTTAGTGATATTTTCTAGTTCTGATTTAAATAATTTGCGTATGAAAGAAAAAAACTCAAATTCTCTATCCTCTACAGAACTAATATATTTGGAAATGAGAGAAGAAATCATGCAGCATAAATGGGTCGAATCACAAAAAGCAGGTATAGATATCGGCTTTGAGAATGCTTCAAAAGATTGGGAGATGAAGCACAGTGAAAATTGGTTCAAATCTAATGAACCTAAATTTGAAAAATATATTTGATGAATTTTGGGGGTTATGAAACAGACGATTTTTATGACGAAATGTTTAACGGCAGGGG
>CAYTPF010000106.1:0-5465 GCA_964439775.1 uncultured bacterium
TTTATCATTTTTTGATTTTCTTTTGTATGCCCCTCATCAAGAGCATCTTCCATGGCCTCTATAAGAAGAATTTTTCTATTACCATAATCTTCTGGCAAACCGGCTGGACCGCCATAGATCATACTTTCTCCTTTTTTACTTTTTCTCTTTTCAGAATAATCTCTTTGACTCATTGATTTTTGAGCATCAAGCATTCTTGATAATATTTTTTCC
Organism: uncultured bacterium; assembly: GCA_964439775.1. Taxonomy (GTDB): domain Bacteria; phylum Fidelibacterota; class Marinisomatia; order SCGC-AAA003-L08. The sequence continues at coordinate 214 of CAYTPF010000106.1, forward strand.
TGTCTATCCATTGTTTGACGATCAATTTTCCTTCTTTTAAAATCCTCAATAACTTGATCCATCTCATCTTTAGCCTTTCCTAGACCACCAGACTGTTCTCCAGGATTTTCAGATAATAAATCTTGCAAAGCCTGCTGTAATTGTTGTTGTTGTGCCTGCAATCTTTGCATCATTCCTTGTTGATTTTGCATTCCCATTCCCATTTGCATTTGCATGGTCTGCTTATTTAAACCCTGTTGTTGAGATGACATTTCTGATAAAGATTCCATATAACTTTCAAAGCCTGATGCCGAACCTGATTCTTGCATCATATCCATTGAAGACATCATTAAATTTGCTGCTTCATTTAATCCTTCAATTGCTTTAATTTGAGAACTACGCCCTGTAGATACCTGTCTCTGCTCATATTGAGCTATAGACTTATCCATACTTGTTCTTGCTTTTCCCATTGCTCTACCAATTTTTGGAGAAATATGAAATGTTTTCCTTGATAGAAGCATTAATTGTTCAATAGCTTGATTAGTTTGATTGCGAACATCTCCTTGCCTAACTGCCATTTCTACCAATCTTGGACTTCTAGACTTAAGAGAATTAGACTCTAAAATCATTTTTTCTTGATCTTGAGAAAGAGATAGTACTCCTTGAACCAACCTCTGAAACAAATTCATCATCTCTGCGACTGTTTGGTCTTGATATGATTGTTGAATTGAATTTGCTTGATTTAGCATCTCCTCTAAATTCTCTTTTGCTTGTTGACCAGAGCCCATTGAATTTTGCATATCATTTTTTTGCATCGATTTACGTGCATCTTTAAGCTCTTGTTTAGTTTCTTGAGTAAGATCACTATCCTTTAAATTTTGTAAATCTTCAGCAGACTGAGGTGAAAATTCTTGCATAGATGATGTTGCCTGATCCATAGAATCCATAATTTTTTCAAAATCTTGCTCTTGCCTTCTTTCTCTAGATGCAAGCTCATCCATATTTGAATTTACATCAGATAATTCTTCCATTATATCTGTTTGCTCTTCTAACATTTCTTCTAATCTTTTAACCAACTCATCCATCTTTTGCTCTGCCATCGCCTGTTTAAACATTTCCATAAAACGATCAATTTGCTCTTCCATTGCCTCTGCATCAAACTCAAAGTCTTTCATTGCTTCTAGCATTTGTTCTGGATTCATTTGTTCCATTGCTTCCTGCATCTTCTCCATTGCTTCTAACATTTCAGGTGTCATTATCTCTGATAATAGATCTTGAAGCTCTGAAAATTTATCCATTAACTCAGGGCTAACCATTTGATTATTTTCTGCCATTTCATTAATCATCTGAAGCTGATCTTGAATATCCTCAATCTGATCCTGAATATTTTCCATTTTCTCCATTGCTTTTTCAACTTTATCTACATCTTCCCAACCCATTTTATCTGATTTCAAAAGGTCCAATTCAAGCTCTTCCATCAACTCTTGCACATCTTCAAGAGACATTTTCATATCCTGAGTTTCTAACTCCATCTCATCTTCTGCTTTTTCTAAATCCATAAATAAATCATCTAGTGATGGATACCGTGCTATAAATTTTGAAGAAGTTGTAATTGATGGCCCTAAAACGCCGTTATTATCTGCAACATTTATATAATAGTGTATTTCATCTTCTGGACCAAGACCCAATTGTATTAAATCCCAAATATAATCAACTTGCTGAGTTTTCGAAACTGTATCTATGTTTTCTAATTTTAAAATATAATTAGTAGTATCTTCTTGAAGATAATCAGGATGAATAATCTGATATTCAAACCAAACATCGGATATTCCGTAATCATCAATAACCTGCATACTAAAATCAATTTTCATTTTTTCATTTATATTAATCTCACGCTCTGGAACAAAAACAATAAGCTCTGGAGCTAAATCATCTATAATAGAAAAACGATACAATGGAGGATCACTATTTGCAACCATATTTTTATCTAAACACCAATATGATATCTCTTCATCAATTGATAATATAAAATCACCTGAAATTCTTTTTCCATCTATACTCAAATACTGCCTACCAGAATTCTTCAGTAACCATGCTCTACTTAAAATTTTAGATGCTTGAGCACTAATACTAACCTTACTTCCCATTAAAGTATTTACATCTGTTATGTTTCCAGAATGAATGAACGTTTTTTCTTTCGAGTATTCAGGAGGGATAATTGTAAATTCTATATTTTCAATCACTGGTCTATCCTTAACAAAAATAGTATCCATAGATGATTTGATTACAGACCATGGAGAAAACCAAGATCTATTTTTAAATTCTGCCCAATAAACAATATCTGAATTCACATTAATGAAATTCTTTTTAAAAACATCATCTTGAGATGCCACTTTTATATTTTTTTTCTGTTCAAATGTTTTCCATATAAAATTTACTGAGTCAGGGATCTCACCAATAGCTGCAATCGATACATTAATTGAATCACCTCCAAGAACTCTTTGATTACCAGACATGGAAACCAATGTAAATGGCAAAGGAACAGAGAATTCTGTTTTAGGATTAAAAAACCTATTTGAACCTGGAATGATTGAAGAGTTATTTAACCCAATTATAAAAATGATGACTAAAATCATTATATAAAATGAACTTATTAACTTCTTAGAAATGATCTGTTTAATTGAATCAGAAGATATATTATCAAGCTCTTCTTTCATTCTATCCAGAGCACTCTCAATTAATGATGAATCATTTGAACCTATATGCTTATTATTTTCAAGCTGCAGAGCATTTAATATTTTATCTGATATGATATCTGATCGACTACCAATATATCTAGCAATATACTCATCATCCATATTCCCAAATAATTGATTTCTATTTATCAAATATTTTAAAATTAAATATGAATATCCTGTAGACCCTAAAATGAAAATAATTTCAACGGCCTTTATCCTATAAAAACTATCAAGATAATAAATTGATTCGATAATTATAAATAGAAAAAGGATAGGTATTAAAAAAAATGTAACCCTAATAAAGTCCAATATAAACTGTGTTCGAATAAGCTGCAATCTTACAGATTGTATATAGTTTTTTATGGAGTCTATTGATTTTAACATTGTAGCTATTACCTAATTAAACCATAAAAAACAATATTGGTTCCCATTTGAAGTGCACTTTGCCTAATATCTTCTGGATTATCATGGACTTCTGGATCTTCCCATCCATCACCAAGATCACTTTCATATGTATATAGAACCACTAATTTTTCATCATAAAATAATCCAAGAGCCTGTGGCCTTTTGTTATCATGCTCATGAACCTTAGGTAATCCATCAGGCATAGAAAAAACTGTGTGAAAGATATCATGATCTGGAGGTAATTCAATCCAATCAAGCTCTGGAAAAACTTTTTTCATTTCTTTCCTAAAAGACTTATCCATACCATAATTATCGTCAGCATGCAAAAAAGCACCTCCAATTAAATAATCACGCAGGATCTGAGCCTCTTCATCTGAAAATTTAATATTACCATGGCCTGTCATGTAAAGATGAGAGCTTGCATAAAAATCATCATCGCCTATTTTAGCTCTTTTCTCTATTGGGTCTATTACAATATTTGTATGTTGGTCTACATATTTAATTAAATTTGGTAAAGAGCTAGGATTTGAATACCAATCGCCTCCTCCTCCGTAATGTATACGAGTAATAGAAAATGCTCCTATTGGAGCTGAATTACTTCCAATAAGGAATGATATGACAAAGAGAATTATATATTTAAAATATACTTTCATACAGGGTTTAATATTACACTGAAAATATATTTTATAAGATTGATTTTTTACTATAAAACTAATGTTATAGTATTATCTATCGCCAATCTCTGGTTTCTGTCTATTTTTTTTCTTTTCAGATTGTTTTTTTTTATAAGTTAATCGTTTCTCAATAGATGATCTGGTGGGCCTTGTTTTAATTCGTTTTGGTGGTCTATAATTATACCGCTCTATTCTTTTTCGTAGCTCTTTTAAGGATTTCATTTTATTGAGATGCTGGCTTCTATTATCCTGGCAGCTCACCTGAATACCAGAGCGAATATGGGTCAGTCTTACAGCGGATTCTGTTTTGTTGGCGTGCTGTCCTCCCTTTCCTCCTGACCTAAATGTTTCAACCCTACATTGATCAAGTAGCTCATCATCTGAATCAGGAATGGGTAATGGCTTTAATCTCAATCAGAGACCTTGATAACTATCTTGCCCTTACTTTTTCTAGATTCCATTAATTCGTGCGCATTAGGAATCTCATTAAAATTAAATGTATGTCCTACAATGGGGTTAATATTGTGCTTATGAGTAAATTCACTTAGATCATTCCATATTTTGGTCATCAGCTCTGGCTTTTTAAGCAAGTATCCAAGATGGGTTGCAGATAGGCCCGTAGATGATTCTCCAAGCTTGGCTACAGATGCCCTGGGTATAGATCTATAGGTCTTTAACCAAGAGAGGGGGTTCCATTTATTTAAATCTAGGCTTGCAAAACCAGCAACCACTATCCTTCCAAATGGATTAAGAAGGTCCCTGCTTTTTTTAAAAACATCACCCCCTACGACCTCCAAAACTACATCAACACCCCCACCATCTTGATCACTTCGTATAATCTCAGTAAAGTCTGTTTTTTTATAGTTTATAGGAACATCAACATTTAGATCTTCAAGTAATCGAATTTTTTCATCTGAGCTGGCAGTACCAAACACCCTACATCCGAAGGCCTTGGCAATCTGTACCGCCGCCGTGCCAACACCACCTGCAGCTACCTGGATTAAAACTGAATCAGATGGACGAAGTCTAGCTATATCCATTAAGGAAACCCAGGCTGTCATATAGTTTACAGCAAAGGCTGCATTTTCCTCTGGTGTAAAATGAGAAATTGCAGGAAGAGCTTGAGCCTCTTCTACAACAATGTACTCTGCATATGATCCAAACTGAGTTCCAATTATAACCAGGTCTCCTACCTCTCGATGACTACAGCTAGAGCCAATCTCAACAATCTCTCCGTAGCCTTCCATGCCTAATGTATAAGGTAGCTTTGGTGCCCAACCATAAAGCCCCTTCCTAGATTGAATTTCGGCATAATTCAAACCTATATGTTTAACTTTGATTTTTACCTGATTATGATCTGGGGTAGGCTCTGGCACATCAACAATCTTAAGCGTTGATGGGGCCCCATGTTTCTGTAGAAGATAGGCTTTCGTAGGTCCCTCTTACAATTCTTTTA
>CAYTPF010000107.1:0-5437 GCA_964439775.1 uncultured bacterium
TCGCAGCTCCGTTAACGGCCGCGATAATAGGGATATCCAGGTCGTAGAGCGCTGTTGGAATACGCTGAATACCATCGCGGTAGGTGTTTCTCAGTTCGTATGGAGAGCCGGCAAAAATGCCGTCGCGCGCTTGCATATCCTTGATGTTTCCGCCGGCGCAAAATGATTTGCCGTTACCGGTAAGTACAATGACCTTAACGCTAGCGTCTGCGCGCATCTGCGCGCACAGGTCAACGAACTCCTGCATTTGCGACGGCTCGGATAACGCGTTGCGCGTATCCGGACGATCCATACGGACGATGACTACGCCGCCGCGACGCTCCAGCTGCAAAAAATTACCCATGGGTGCGGCTCCTTATTATTGTGTAGTGGAAAGATCTTGTAATTCGGGGTTGGTAAGCATTGGCCAGAAGTCTGCTGAACCAGCAGCGCACACATGCTCGCCTAGTGCCTTGCTCCAGAATGTGCTTGAGCCAAACTCGCTACGCCAACTCCAGAGCCGTCGGGTTAACGTGTGCAGAGCGTACTCCTGCGTAAAGCCAATGGCGCCGTGCACTGAGTGGCCGATAGCGGCAGCTTGGCTGGCTGCCTCCGAGGCAGAAACTTTTGCCGCTGCCACACTGAACATAGGCAGGCGTTGATCAGCACCCGCAAAGGCGGCTTCTGCAGCGACGTTGGCCGCTGCAGCCTGCTCAGCCAGGACCGCCAACTGTTGCTGGATTGCCTGAAAGGCTGCGATTGGTTTGCCAAATTGTTTGCGCTCACCTGCATAGCTGGCTGTCATCTCCAATAACGCGTTTATGGCACCAGCTATTTGCGCAGAACGCGCCATGGCTCCTGCCGCCAGCAATACGTCGTCAGCCAGATGGGTCGGCAATACGGCGGACATTACGACGGCGGCGGCGCTGAAGCTGAGGTCATCACGAGCCTCACCTGCGATGTTGGTGCCCTGCCTAACCCGTTCAGCCGTGGCGACATCCAGCAGTACCAGATGGGTTTGTCCTGCATTGTCGCCGGCTAGTGCCACTACCGAATCCGCAAATCGCCCCCAAGGCACTTGAGCCAGTTCTCCCGAAACGCGGCCTTCGCCAATGGTCAAACTTGTTTCGCTCGCGAAGCTCAGAATATCGCTGCGTGCGCCGAGCCCAGCCTGCTCCAGTAACCAGTTGCCGATGATCATCTCAGCCAATGGCACTGGAGCGGCAAATCGGCCTAGTGCTCGAATGATCACATACAGATCCGCCCAACTCGCGTCTGCACCTCCAGCTACTTCCGGAGCTCCTGCCAAAGGAAATCCGTTATCCTCCAATGCTCGCCACAGGGCAGCCGGCCACTCTCCAGACTCGGCTTCGTGAACCAGGTCGGGCGTGCACAAATCAGACAGCAGTCGCTCAATAGTCGATTCAAAAAGTTCGCGCATTATCGAAGCCCCAGTCCACGTGCAATAATCCCGCGGAGAATCTCTCGAGTTCCCCCGCGCAAAGAGAAAGAAGGTGCCATTTGCGTAAGGTATGCCAGCACTTTCGCGTGTGCTGAACCCCCAACAACCTGCGGCTGCTCATCAACCACACCCTGCAGTATCTCGGGCAACTCCTGCTCAAGTACATTGCCTAGGTCCTTGACACACGAAGCCGCCCAAGCAGGGTTTTTGCCCTCACTCAACTGTCGAGTAACCCCCAGCGACATGTTTCTAAGTGTTAAGAGACGAGCTGTAATCTTGCCTATTTCACGTGCTTGCAGCGCATCAGGCTGGCGCCCGATAGCATCGATGGCGGTGTGCATTACCGCGATACTGCTAAGAAATCGCTCAGGGCCACTCCGCTCGAAAGCTAGCTCTGCTGTCACCTGCTCCCATCCCCGACCCTCTTCGCCAATCAGGGCATCCTCCTCAAGCTGGGCGTTGTCAAAAAACACCTCATTGAAGTGTTCGCCACCAGCCAAGTCCGCGATCGGTCTGATAGAGATGCCAGGGGTACGCAGATCGACAATGAACTGTGACATACCCCCATGACGTCCAGAGGTTTCCTTATCGCCGGTACGCACCAGAGCGATCATGTAATGCGAGTGTTGAGCATTGGTGGTCCATACTTTCTGCCCATTCAAAACCCAGCCACCAGCATTACGCACGGCGGTGGTACGGATGGAGGCTAAGTCAGAGCCGGAGTTAGGCTCACTCATGCCAATACAGAAGTAGCTCTCGCCACGGCAAATAGGGGGCAGATACTTTTTACGCTGAGCTTCGGTGCCAAAGCGTAAAATAAGTGGCGCACTTTGCCGGTCTGCAATCCAGTGTGCAGACACTGGAGCCCCGGCAGCCAACAGCTCTTCGATAATGACATAGCGGGAAAAGGGAGATGCTTCTGCGCCACCGTACTGCTTTGGCAGTGCCATTCCCAACCAACCCTTTTCCCCTAGCAGACGGCTGAACTCTGCGTCAAAGCCCATCCAAGAGTAGGCACGCTTTTCCTCTGGGTAGTCGTGCAACACGTCTGACAGAAAAGCACGCACTTGCGCACGCAATTGCTCCGCGTCGGCAGGAATAGCGCTGTAGCTAAACTCTGAAATACTCATTTCCGAGGCATCCTGAATAATTCAAAAATCGACAAAAGTCATTTTGTTCAGTGGCACTCAAATGCTCCCTATTTAAGGGAGCACTGTGCATTGCCTGAGCAAATCAGATTGCGGTCTTTGCGTCCGCGCTCTCGAACATGGCGTTGATATCGCCAGAGGTCACGGGCTTACCGTCTTTGCGAGTGACATCTGCCCCACCAAGACCCAGAGCCGGCTCGGTACTCACATGCGCCGCCTTGGCGCGCAACGCTGCAACGGTGCAATCCTCGCGCTTCATGATAGAAAAGGGATCGTAGGAGAACTGACGCATAGCGTTGAGGTGCGTGACCTTGTCGATCTGCTCCTTGGTCAGATGCTTCAGACCTTCCCAAGTAGTTTCGGGAGAGTGTGGCCAGGTGCAATCTGAGTGCGGGTAATCGCTTTCCCAGGTAACCATGTCTTCGTTCATGAAGTGCAGATTCTGCAGGCCAAAGTTATCTTCAATGAAGCAGGTGACGAAGTGCTTGAAGAAGATATCGCTCGGCATTTTTCCGCCGAAGTCCGCGTTGGTCCAGGCGTTATGGTGACGATGGGTAAAGTTCGCACGCTCCAACAAGTATGGAACCCAGCCAATGCTACCTTCCGAGAGAGCCATACGCAGATTCGGATACTTCTTCCACATCGGCGCCCAAATCCAGTCCGCAGCCGCATTGGCAATGGAGATCGGCATAGTGGTGATCCAGGCGTCGATAGGGGATAAGTCAGAGGCGTGCTCCGCTTTACCGCCAGAACCAATGTGACAGCAGATCACGACGTTGTTGTCAGAACAGGCTTTCCACAGCGGATCCCAGTAATCATCGTGGATTGAAGGATACCCAAGACGCGCTGGGTTATCAGAGAAAGACAACGCATGTACACCTTGGGCTGACAAGCGCTTTACTTCAGCCACAGCTGCGGGCATGTCCCAAAAAGGCACCAGCATCAGCGGGATGAAACGACCAGGCGCGGCGTTGCACCAGTCGTATAGGTGCCAGTCGTTATAAGCGCGGATAGCAGCCAGAGCGATCTCGCGATTGGAGTGGGCCTGAAAGCGCTGGCCAGCAAAACCAGGAAAGGTCGGGAAGCACAGCGAACCGAGTACGCCATTGGCGTTCATATCATCTACGCGAGCCGCCACATCCCAAGTTCCGCGGCGCATTTGGTCATAGCCCAACGGCTCCATGCCGTACTCTTCCTTGGGCCGGCCTACGACCGAATTAAGCCCCATATAACCAGTAGCTTCATCTTCGAAAATCCATACATCCCGATCGCCGCGCTTTTCAACATGGGGCTCGCGGCCCTTGAACTTCTCCGGCATATGATGCTTGAACGCATCCGGCGGCTCGATCGCGTGGTCGTCAACACTAACGAGAATGAGGTCGTCCAGATTCATTATGTTCCCCTTCGCTTTTCGCGGATTGTGATTGTTTGATGATGATAGATCACACAGGAATTAATTTAAACATATTTTTTGATTCTGTTCACATGCGAACATTTTGAATTTCATAAAAAAACTCAAATTATTGTTTTTAAATGAATTTTTGTGCCTATGCAGCAACCATTAAAAATGCTCAAAAAAAAGCGCGATGCATTTTCATGCAACGCGCTTCTGTACAAGGGAAATCACCCACTAGAGCATATCAATCCCACAAAACATGTAGCTCGTGGGGCCCACGCAACTGCGCCCCAGTAATTTTCGGAGCAGGCTTTGAGGGGTCGAGGCGAAGATTAGGCATAAGATCCAGGATCGCATTCAGGGCGCAATTGATCTCGGTTTTAGCAACAAATTGACCAATGCACATATGCGGGCCGAAACCAAACCCAAAGGAGGGACGAGGCTTGCGATCAATATCGAATTTGTCGGCGTTGACGAACGCCTCCTCATCCCGATTAGCCGAACTGACAATGCAAGAAACCATTGCACCCTTGGGAATCTGAACACCTCTTATCTCGGTAGCGTTAGCAGCCTGTCGAACTTTGAACGTAGCCACTGGCTCGTATCGTATAGATTCGTCGATGGCTTTGTTAACCAGACCACGATCAGCGCGAACACGTTCAAGTACGTCCGGATTTTCCAACAATTGAACCATCAAGGTGCCGAAAGTACGCGTAGTTGTTTCACCCGCCGCCGGGAGCAGGGAGCGTACAAAGGTGGTTACCTCATGATCGTCCAAGGACCTGCCCTCGTACTCAGCTCGAATCAAACGACTAATGAGATCGTCACCCTCTGCACCTTCTGCTCTGCGCTGTACTACAACTTCTTTGATAGCATCGTACAGCGCCACCACAGCCTCCATCGCAGCTTTCTTAGCGGCTTCTGCCTTGGCGGGATCCACTTGCGGCCCAGCCAGAATCGCCAAGGCCCATGCGGCATACTGCTTTATCTTCTCGGGCTTGTCTTCCGGGAAACCAATCAATGAGTAAATGACCCGAATGGGGAAATACAGCGCAAAATCCATCAAATCAGCGCTTTTGTTCGGCAGCATCGGCTTGATGAACTCTTCGCGTATTACCCTATCGATACGCTGCTCTTTCCAGCGGTTTACAGTTTCAGGCAGAAAGACCGGCTGTAGCAGGTTGCGCATGCTCTTGTGCAGATCACCATCCATAGCTGTGAGAATAAGACCGTCAAAAAAGGCACCGAGCCCTTCAGCAATGAAGCCGCTGGTAAATTGCTCGCTATCACGCATAACTCTCATCACGTCATCGTATTTAAACAACGTGTAACAAGGGCGGTTAGGGTCGACGCCAGCGATGGAGGGCACGCCCAACTGCTCCATGAAGTTGGCTTCCAGCACAGGGATTTCCGCACGCATCTTCGCGTAGGTTGCATGCAGATCGATGTCAG
>CAYTPF010000108.1:0-5413 GCA_964439775.1 uncultured bacterium
CATTTAAAGTCCAAACCATATTACGTTTTTCTGCTAATTCTTCTGCAATATCGTAAGCTCGTTTTAAAAATTCAAGAGCTTTATTATAATCTCCTATACCTATATATGCATAACCAATACTATCTAAAGTATGAGATAATTTACTTTTATTTTCACTTTCATAAATTTCTGTTAATCTAATTGATTCTTTTAAACAATCAAGCGCTTTATCAAAATCACCTGATGAAATATATGTAAGTCCCATATTATTCAAGCTCGTTGCCTTTCCTGATTCAGATTCAAGCTCTTTATTTATATTTAAATTTTTATTATTATATATTAGCGCTTTTTTATAATTACCTAATCTCCAATATGAAATTCCTATATTTGTAAATATATTAGCTAATTCAATTTTGTTATTCAATTCATTAAATATATCCAAAGCTTGATTAGAAAATTTCAATGATTTATCATAATAACCATTATGCCAATAAAGAGCACCTATTGCTCTATAGCATTGCCCTATAAATTCTTTATTATTTAATACCTTTGCTCGATTTAATGCATAATTATAAATAGACAAAGCCATTTCATAATCACCCATATCAATATAAGTTGTTCCAAGTAAAATTTTTGCTGCTATTAAATTATCATCAAGTTCTATCGCTTTATTTAAAAGTCCTCTTGCAACTTGAATATCTTCTTCACTTTTACGTTTTTTATTTTTATGTATTGCTTTTAAATAAAACTCATAAGCTTCAGGACTATTAGTTTCTCCTGTTTTTTCAATTTTAGGTATAGTATCTAAGGCTTTAAGAAGTCCATCAGAAAGATTAACTTTAATAGAAGGTAGATTATCCCACTTTTCCTGCCATCTATCAGACCACACTAATTTTTTTTCTTTTGTATCGTAAAGTTCAATAGACAATTGGAACATATTTCCCATACGCCAGAGCTCTCCATTTGCCATATACCTCACATCAAGTTTCTTAGCAAGTTCATCTTGTGGTAAGTCACCTGCTTCATCAATTTGCTTTTTACTTGCAACTCTAATAAGTCCAGCTCCTGTACAATCAGATATTAAATCTGCAGAAATACCATAAGCATAGAATACATCCTCCTCTGCTCCTTTGTTTTTAAAAGGAATAATAGCTATGGATGGGACTTCATCATCAGTATGTTTTTGAACTTCTGTTTCTTTATACTTTGAAGTATCAGGTTCTTTAAGTTTATCTCCTTTAAGTGCATATACTTCTACAAGTCTACCAACACCTTTTAATGATTGCAAACCTAAAGATGTACCATTAAACTCTTTTTTATTTTCTAATTCATCATATACATTCTTAGATACACATACACCCCCCACAGGTGATAAGGATTCAAGCCTACTGGCTATATTAACACCCTCACCAAATACATCTTGTCCATCAAAAACAATATCTCCTATATGAAGGCCTACTCTAATATTTAAATGCTCTTCATCATAAGTTAATTCTTGAAGTTTTACAGCACAAGTCGATGCATCTATTGCAGAACTAAAATAGGATAAAGTACCATCTCCTATCTCCTTTACAAAAATACCATTATAATCTTTAATCAAAGGTTGAATTATAGAACGCTTCTTTTTAACTGCTGTTATAGCCTGACTTTCATCATAGGACATACTTTCAGTATATCCAGCAATATCAGTAAACATTATTGCAGCTAATTTGCGTTCTACTTTTTGAGAATTAGACATAAGAAAATTTAATAAACAAAAAAGCCTCTATAAAAGAGGCTTCTAACTTAAAGTCGAGGTAGTAGGATTCGAACCTACAGCCCCCTGCTTCCAAAGCAGGATGGATTAGTTTTAAATTATTTTTACAATGATTGTTTTCAATTAAAATTATTAATTATTTAAAATATAATCAACTATTTGAATAACATCAAGTATATTAATCAAACCATCATTATTTACATCACTAATATGATTAATAATTTCATCTAAATTTGATTCAAATAAAATATTATTAACAATAATGATAATATCCAAAATATCAATCAAACTATCATTATTTAAATCACCAATAGCTGGTGTATTAATTTGTATCTTAACATTATCAATCGCCCAATACCAATTATTTCCGGCATCCATTATTTTCCATATAAATTGTATACTATCATCAATTTGACTTTGATAATTAAATACAAGATATTCATTTAACATATCCTCTCCATTATTATCACTATTATCATCATCAGAATAATGAAGCAATATTTCTTCTTCTCCATTTGAATGACTAATAGTTAGGAATACTTGCTGCGGAGATTCATTCCTATAATGAGAATCAAATGACAACTTTATAGAAATTCCTTCTGAAACAGCAATTGTTGGAGAATAAAGTGCGCTATTATATGGTCCGCCTGATGCACCATCATTACAATCATCCCACTCATCAGGATCGACAACAGCAATATTTTGATTTGCTTTAATAAATTGACTTCTTAATTGATCCTCTGCCATTACCCAAAAGATTTTTGAAGCAAAAGACCACCCCCTCCATTCTAAAGTACCTGTATTTGGCATTTGAGAATTATCTAATATCCAATTATAAGGTGGTTCATGTGTCCAACCCAATACATCTTGAGAAATTGTATTTGTACAACCACCATCAGTAATATAACCCTCATCTTCTGCGGGAAATAATTCCAATGAATCAAAATTTTCATCTAATAATATTATCCCTGTTGAAAAGTTTGTAGTAACTTGTGCATTACATATAACTTCTCCTAAATTTGATTCTAAAACTACATTATAATTCAATTCAAATTCTTCTCCTATTCCAATTAATGGCGGGTAATCTATATAGTAAGATGATAGCCCATCCAATTGGATAATTAACTCTTCATTTCTATAAATAGAATAGGTATAATCAGCAGCTAAATTTTCTTGCCACGAAAGTGAGATACTATTTTCTAACTGATTATTAGTAATATTTAATGAATTGGGACAAGTTGGACAAGGATTTTGTTGAGGAATCAAATCAGTATTTAAACCAATTACAGTCCCATCTAAATCCCAAGAACAATTAATTCCTTGATCAAGAAACTGTATTATAGTTGGAACTATATCAACAATGTATGCTTGTTCAGGAACATTAAAATTATCTACATAATTTCCGCTTAGAATAATTGGGATGATTCTTTCTTCAATAGTTTGACCACCATGACCACCCATGTTACCTCCATGGTCACTTGTGATAATTACTAACCATTCTTCATTATTATAGTTTGTTCTTTCTTCCATCGCAGATATAACTAACCCTATATATTCATCTATTTCTTCAATTGTATTTATATATTCTAATACATCAGGAGCAAATCCATATGAATGTCCAGCGTGATCAATATGATCAAAATCTAAAAATAGGATATCAAGTTCTTCAGTTGTCATATAATTAGCTGCTGCTTGAGCTACACTAGCATTATAGGAAGGATGATTTTCATTATACTCCATAGAACCACTAAAGATCTCAGAATGAATTGGAGTCCACATAATAAATGATGCTGAATGAAAATCATTTCCGTTTTCGTTCAATAAAATATTGAATGGAGGGAATTGGTCAAAATTAGACCCAACGAATGAATTATCTGAAACACCATGTTTATCATACCATACTCCAGTAAGCATTGAAGACCATCCTGGGCCACTATATGTAGCCTGTCCATTTATTGAACTTAATGCATTCTCAATAATTAATCCATTATCAATAAGAGAATCTATATTAGGAGTATATGCAACATTTAAGGCATCTGATCGACAGCCATCCAAACCAATAAATAATACTTTTCTATCTTGTCCAATGACAACTATAGTAAAAATAGTGATATAAAATAGAATTTTTTTCATATATAATAATCTACAAAACAAAAAAGCCCCTATAAAAGAGGCTTCTAACTTTAAGGCGAGGTAGTAGGATTAGAACCTACGGCCCCCTGCTCCCAAAGCAGGATAGATTAGTTACCTTTTATTATGATGTTTTACCCAAATTCATACTTTGAGAAATTTTACCCACAAGTCTAGAAAATGAAAGACTCTGGAGGTAAACTGTACCAGTACCAGAAAGTGTCGTTTGAAAAAATCCCTCTCCAGAAAACATCATTTTTTTCAGACCACCAGTCGCTGCAATATCATAATCAATTCCAGTTGTAAAAGCTACTAGAGAACCTGTATCGACAATAAGAGTTTCATTGTTTAACTCTTTTTTAATAAGAGTACCACAAGCATGAATAAAAACCATCCCATCACCTTTTATATTTTGTAAAATAAAACCCTCTCCACCGAAAAAACCTGCACCTAATTTTTTATTAAACTTCATTGAAATTTCTGTTCCTAAAGCTGCACAAAGAAAAACATCTTTTTGACAAATAATTTCTTCACCAATTGAACTCAAATCTAATGGAACAATACTGCCTGGATAAGGTGATGCAAAAGCAACTCTTTTTTTCTCTGATCCACTATTTGTAAAATGTGTTAAAAACAATGACTCACCAGTTAAAGCTCGTTTACCAGCTGAAAATAATTTATCTAAAATCCCTGATTCAGGTTTAGATCCATCACCCATTTTAACTTCAAATGTTATATCTGGATGAAGATATTGCATTGCGCCAGCTTCTGCGATAACTGTTTCATCTGGATCTAACTCTATTTCAACAATTTGCATATCATTACCAATTATTTCATAATCTACTTCATGACATTTCATACTATGCTCCTTTTGAGTGAAAATTAATAAGATAAATTACTGAATTTTAAATCTTCTATAAAAGAGACTTTTAAATTTAAATTCGAAGTAGTAAGATTGGAACCTGCTACGCCCTGCTCCCAAAGCAGGATGGATTTATTTATTATAATTTATCATTATTTTCAAGTGTTAAATTTTCAACATTAATACTATCAAGCCACATTGAAATTTCAGAAACTACTTCTTGTAAGGTTCCATCTTTAAAAGGTGATTTCAAATTAGCGACATTTAGAAGCTTAGTAAATGGCATACTACCACCTACTTTGCATAGGTTGGAATATTCTTTCCAAGCACGTTTTCTATCCTTATTAAATTTGTCCCAGAATTGAAATGCACATGTTTGAGCAAGTGTGTAATCAATATAATAAAAAGGCATTTGATATATATGAAGTTGTGCTTGCCATATTCCACCTTTCTTAGGATAATTAATATCACCATAATCTCTATTAGGAAGGTATATTTTTTCTAATCTAAGCCATTGTTCTTTCCTCTCTTGTGATGTTGCATTATAATTTTCATATACCCAGTGTTGAAAATGATCAACACAAGCACCATATGGCAAAAAAGATAATGATTTAGCCATATGCAAATATTTAAACCGATCAGTTTCTTCCTTAAAAAATTTATCCATCCAAGGCCAAGTTATAAAT
>CAYTPF010000109.1:0-5399 GCA_964439775.1 uncultured bacterium
TAATTAAATGTAATTTAAAGAAAGAAAAGTATTATATCTATGGTTATAAGGGTAAGCAGGTAAGAGATAATATTCATTCATATGATGTAGCTCTTTTTATTGATGCTTTTATAAAAGCACCGAGAATTGCTGAAGTTTATAATTTGGGTGGAGGTAAGAATAATACAATATCAATTTTAGAATCGTTTAGTTTGGTAGAAGATATAACAGGTAATCCTATGATATATGAATATATCGATAAAAATAGAGAAGGTGATCATATTTGTTATTACTCAAATTTAAATAAAATTAAAGAACATTTTCCTAATTGGGATATCACAAAAGGATTACATCAAATTTTTGAAGAAATTGTAGTTTCATGGAGAAATAAAAAGTAATGAGGATACTAGTTACTGGAGGTGCAGGTTTTGTGGGTTCACATTTATGTGAAAAATTATTGTTAGAATCAAATGAAGTCATTTGTTTAGATAATATGTTTACAGGTCAAAAATCTAATATTAATGATTTGATTGGTAATGAAAAATTTGAATTTATTCGTCATGATATTGTTGAACCAATTTTAATTGAGGTAGATCAAATCTATAATTTAGCTTGTCCAGCTAGTCCAATTCATTATCAATTTAACCCTGTAAAGACAATGAAAACATCAGTTTTGGGTTCAATTAATATGCTTGGTATAGCAAAAAAGACTAAGTCTAGAATATTACAGGCATCTACTAGTGAAATCTATGGAGATCCATTAGAGCATCCACAGCGAGAATCTTATTGGGGTAATGTAAATACTATCGGATTAAGATCTTGTTATGATGAAGGTAAAAGAAGTGCAGAGACGTTATTTTTTGATTATCATAGAGAACACAAAGTTGATATAACAATATCAAGAATTTTTAATACTTATGGTCCAAAAATGAGTATTAATGATGGTAGGGTTGTAAGTAATTTTATAGTTCAAGCTCTTAAAGGAGAAGATCTGACTATATATGGAGATGGAAGTCAAACTCGTTCCTTTTGCTATGTAGATGATTTGGTTGATGGATTAATAAAATTGATGAGTAGTAAAGAAACAGGTCCTATCAATCTTGGAAATCCTAATGAATTTAGTATTTTAGATTTGGCCAAAAATATAATCCAAATCACTAATTCAAAATCAAATATTATTACTAAGGACTTACCGATGGATGATCCGAAATTGAGAAGACCAGATATTACGTTAGCTAAAAACAAATTAAATTGGGAACCTAAAATAGAATTAATAGAAGGTTTATTAAAAACGATTGAATATTTTGATAAACTTATATAAGAAATGGATCATTTAAGACAAAAAATTGTTATTTTTAGGCTTTTAGATAAAACATTAGATTTTTTATTAATTATATTATCAGTAAGGCTATCAGTAATTTCAGAAAGGATATTCCATAATCTCCCTTGGTACGAGTTAGAATCTGCTTCTTTTAATTTTGTTGTTATGCCATTTATGTTAATTATATGGTATTATTTAATTAAATATAATGAATCTGATTATTTGTACAGAATAACTCCATACAAAAAATATTTTCAAAGTGTTCTGTTCGTTACATGTTTAGGTATTTCTACTTTGATTTCTATGGAATTTTTTATTAAGTATGATTTGTTTTATAGAAGCACAATTATATTTTTCTCAATATTTTCTTTTAGTCTGTTATTTTTTAAAAGAGTATTTTTAAAGACTATATTAAATAAAATTCGAAGCTATGGTATAGATCAAAAACATATTTTAATCATTGGATGGGGTTCACGTACAAAAGACCTTGTTGATCAATTTGATAGAAATAGTGAATTTGGAATTATTGTAAAATATATAATTGATCCTCAAAGATTATATAATAGTAAATTTTTTAATAACATACCAGTCACTACTAAATTGACAAATATAAAAGATATAGTTTTAGATAATGCTATAGATGAAGTTTTTATAACTAAATCATTGAATAATATTGAAGGTTTTGAGAGAATTTTTAATTTTTTAAATGCATGCGGAATAAATTATCATCTAATGGTTGAATCCTCAGGTTTTAAAATAGATATAGAAAAATTAAGAATTAAACCGGAATTAAAGTATTTTTACGGAATCCCGACAATATCTTATCATGCTATCCCTGCAGATCTATATAGATTATATATAAAAAATTTTTTTGAAAAAATTTTTGCATTTTGTATTTTGTTGATAGCATCTCCTTGTTTGATGATATTTTGTATTTTGATCGGACTAACTTCAAAAGGTCGTATTTTGTTTAAACAGGAACGAGTAGGATTGCATGGAAGAAAATTTAATGCAATAAAATTAAGAACAATGGTTCAAGATGCTGAAAAAACAAAAAAAGAATTAATTTCACTCAATGAGCAAGATGGACCTGCTTTTAAATTAGCAAATGATCCTAGAATTACAAAAATTGGCTATTTTTTACGTAAATATAGTTTAGATGAATTACCTCAATTATGGAATGTTATTAAAGGTGAGATGAATCTTATTGGACCTAGACCGCTTCCAGTTTCAGAAGTAGAAAATATTGATAATTTTTCTTACTTAAGGCGGCATAGTATGAAGCCAGGCATTACAGGCTTGTGGCAGGTAAGCGGGAGGAATAATATTAAGCAATTTGAAGATTGGGTAAAAATGGATTTAGAATATATTGATAATTGGAGTCTATGGTTGGATTTTAAGATTGCTCTCAAAACAATACCAGCAATTTTAAAAGGAACTGGAAAGTAAGTATGAGATATTTTATATTTATTTTTTTATCATTCATTTTTTCACAAGGATTAAATACTAATCTTGAAAAAAATGAAAAAAATAAAATATTAATAGAGTCGATAAATAATATTTCAATTAAGGAAGAGCTTTTTCTATTTCCTTTAATTAATAAAGCTAAAAGAGAACAAAAAATTAACTTGTTTAAAAATATAAGTAGAAATTTAAAATTAGAACCAGTTCTTGCTTTGAGGTATAGTAATTCATCATTTGAGATTGATAATAATAATACTCCTAGTGATGTCACATGGATCACGCCTGGTATCCATTTTGAAGGGCAGATACCTATTTTATACAATTTTACATCAATGTGGATATACTTTTGGGCAGATTTTTATAAGCATGCTGCATATGGATTTAATGAGAATTCAATTAATCATGGGAAAAAATTAAGTCAATATAATCCGATTTTATCTATTGAATATTATGAACCTGTTGATGAGTCATTTAAGGGTATTGAATTTGATGAAGGTCAAGGTGGAATTGCAATTTTAAATCCAAATTTTAATATTATAATGGGAAAATTAAAATCTAACTTGGGTCCATTTTTTAGAGATAATTTAAGCATTTCTAATAGCAATCCATCTTTTCAGCAATTTAGAATTAACAAAAAATTTCAATATAAAGAGAGTCAAATTTATTTTACATATTTAATTGGTTCCTTAGTTTCTGGTATAATTGATTCAGCTAAAATGAATAATTATTTTTTAGATATAGACGATAACATACGACGACCCAATGTAGAGCGTTATGTAGCATTACATAGATTAGATTTAAAACTGAAAAATAATTTTAGAATTGGATTTTATGAAAAAATTATTTTTGGTGCTAGAAGTATTCCATTTGAGTATTTAAACCCGATAGTACCATATTGGTCTATTCAGCATAGTTTAGGTGATTTAGATAATTTAATTATGGGTTTTGATTTTACATATCTATTTAGAAATATGCGAATTATAGGATCCTTTTTTATGGATGAATGGGACCCATATAAAACATTTAATAAGAATAATCGAAATTGGTTTGGATATCAATTAGGTTTATCCTATCTGCCTGAAGCTTTTACTGATAAAGTATTAATTCAATTAGAATATACAAAGCTTGATCCAAGGGTATATAACCATCGTTTTGATATAAATACACCATCTCACCATGATTATAATTTAGGCTTTTGGACTGGGGGGCATGCAAGAGATGTATGGTTATCAATGGTTTATTTTATGAGTGATTTTTTATCAATTACATTGAGTTTAGAAGATACTAAAATAGGAAGTCAAAGTATTTATAATCAATACAATGATATAGATATTGAATTTTTAAATGAAGATACTAAAGATAGGAAGGTTGTTTCATTTGTATATTCAAATTATAAAATGAAATATTTTGATTATAAAATTTTTATCAAATCTTTTAATACTGCTAATTTGGGCTATAATAAAGAAAGTTTTTTTGAAACTTCATTTTCATTGTTTTATAACATACCCTATTAAATGTTAAATTATATATAACAAAGAATATTAAAAATGCTATCACTGAAATTTATAAGAGATAATTACAAAATATTAGAACAGACATTAAATGCAAAGAATGTCAAGATAGATTTGAATAAAATTTTAAATCTAGATGTTCAAAGAAGAGAATTAATTAAAGAAGTCGATACTTTAAAGGCTCAACGAAATCAAGTTTCACAAGAAATTTCTGAAAAGAAAAAAAACAAACAATCTGCTGAAAATGATATTAAAAATATGCGTTTAGTTTCAGAGTCAATCAAGACTTTGGATAATAAATTAAAAAACATAATAAATGATTTAGATGAATTGCTTTTATATATTCCCAACCTTTTACATAATTCTGTCCCAATTGGTTCTCCTCCAGAAGATAATGTAGTTATTAGACAGTGGGGGGAGAAAATATCCAGAGATTATAAATTAAAAGATCATGTCGAAATCTGTGATAATTTAGAATTAACTGATTTCCAAAGAGCGGCAAAGATGTCGGGTTCAGCATTTCCGCTGTATACTAAACTAGGAGCAAAGCTTGAACGTTCTTTAATAAATTATATGCTAGATTTTCACATTGAAAAACATGGTTATTCCGAGCTTATGCCTCCATTTTTAACAACAAGAGCAGCAACTACAACTACAGGACAATTACCTAAGTTAAAAGATGATATGTATTATATTGAATCTGATGATTTATTCTGCATCCCAACGGCTGAAGTTCCAGTTACCAATTTATATGCAAATGAAGTTTTGAAAGAAGAAGAATTGCCCCTCAAGCATGTAGCGTATAGCGCTTGTTTTAGAAGAGAAGCAGGAAGCTATGGTAAAGATACTAGGGGACTATTAAGAGTCCATCAATTTAATAAAGTAGAGATGGTCAAATTTGTTGCTCCTGAGAATTCATATGAAGAACTTGAGAAGCTAACAATTGATGCTGAAGAAATTTTAAAATCACTCAATTTGCATTATAGAGTTTTATCATTGTGTAGTGGTGATATATCTTTTGCTGCGGCCAAGTGCTATGATTTAGAAGTATGGTCTCCTGGAGAAAAAAAATATTTAGAAGTTTCAAGTTGTAGTAATTTTGAATCTTTTCAGGCAAAAAGAGG
>CAYTPF010000110.1:0-5314 GCA_964439775.1 uncultured bacterium
TGCGCGAGGTGATTTGAGTATTTATATAATGAGTAAGGGTAAGAATATGCCTCATAGATTAAAAATGAGGTCACCATGTTTTTGTAATTTGTCTGTATTAGATGAGATCTCATCAGATTGGATGATTTCAGATGTGATAACTATTCTTGGTAGCTTAGATATTGTGCTTGGGGAGATCGATCGTTGATATCTAATATGTATAACTATATTTTAGAGTTTTTACCTGATTTTCCACCAGAAATTTTATTTATTTTGGTAGTCTTGATACCGGGGACTGTTGTTTTTTTGCTTATGACAGTTAACGCTATGGTTGCTGTTTACTTTGAACGTAAAGTGTCCGCTTTTATGCAAGATAGATTGGGACCTATGGAGGTAGGTATATTTGGTTTTAAAGGCGGTAAAAAATTCTGGGGTGGAATAGGACAAACTATTGCAGATGCTATAAAGCTTTTAACAAAAGAGGATACAATTCCAAAAGATGCTGATAGCAAATTGATGATTCTTGCTCCATTTATAATATTTACTGCTGCATTTTTAACTTTTATTGGTGTTCCTTTTTCTGATGGAATTGTTATTTCGGATTTCAATATTGGGATTGTATATATATTAGCGATGAGTAGTGTTGGGGTCGTTGGAATAATTCTTGCTGGTTGGAGCTCCAATAATAAATGGTCTCTTTATGGAGCGATGAGATCTGCAGCTCAAATTATAAGTTATGAAATTCCAATTGGAATGACAGCATTGCTTGTTATTTTGATTGTAGGTAGCTTGAATTTACATGATATTGTCCAATGGCAAGCTCAAAATAGATGGATTATAATTCATAGTCCATTTACGTTTATTGCTTTTTTTATATTTTTTACTTCGTTGCTTGCTGAAACAAATAGGGCGCCATTTGATATGCCTGAAGCTGAGTCTGAGCTTGTGGCAGGTTGGATGACAGAGTATTCAGGCTTTAGATGGGCATTGTTTTTCTTAAGTGAGTATGCGAGTATGCTAATAGTAAGCTTTTTAGCTGCAATTTTATTTTTAGGTGGATGGTTGTCACCAGTTCACTTTATTACATCAACTATTGATAGTTTGAGTTTTGGATATATTAATTTGACATCATACGTACCATATTTCGATGGTCCTATTTGGGGATTGTTATGGATGTTTTCTAAGGCAGCTTTTCTTATTTTTATTATGATGTGGGTAAGATGGACATTCCCAAGATTGCGTGTTGACCAGTTGATGGATCTGTGCTGGAAATATTTTATACCCTTTTCTATGGCCAATTTAATTTTTGTAAGTATTTGGGAGTTAATTTTTTAAGGTAACATATGGCAGAATATTTTCAAAACATTTATAATGGTATAAAAACTCTAATTTCAGGAATGTCTCTATCATTGCATCACTTTAATAACAGAAAGAAATTGGTTGCTACTTTGCAGTATCCTCATGAAAAATGGCCTATTCCTGAGCGTGACATAGGTCATTCTAATGAAGACTACAATGTAATAAGATCTAGGCTGCATGTTGATATAAACGATTGTATATCCTGTAGGATGTGTGAAAGGGCCTGCCCTGTTGATTGTATTAAAATTGAGGATATTAAGCCTAAAAAAGGTACTGATTTTGATTGTGGTGTTACTAGTAATGATACTCAAAAGAAGCTTCTGGTGTCAAGATTTTCAATTGATATGTCAGAATGTATGTATTGCAACCTTTGTGTATATCCTTGTCCAGAGGAATGTATCTATATGGTGGGTGGTCCTAATGATCATAAGCATGAGATTGATTATGAATTTAGTAAAAGAGAACGTGGTAATTTAATTTATGAGTTTGCTATAGCAACAGATGAAGAGATACTAGAAGCTGGTGGATCGGATTATTTAGAGAAGAAAAGCAAAAAGGCTGATTTATTAGATCAGGCGATGAGGGTTCATGAAATAGAAAAAGAGGGAGAAAATTCATTAAAAGATGTTAAGAGTACAGGATCGGACTCTGATTCTACAGATGACATAGCCCTTGATATTACATTGCTTAAGAAAATTGAAAATAGGATATCAAAGGCATATGCCAAAAAAGTATATAGAGCCGAAGATGCTTCTGGAAAATCTATTAATGATATAGCTGCAGCTATTCAAGAGGATCTTGAATCTAAAGGTAGATTAACAGATGACGTTAAAAAAGTGATTAACCTTTATAAAGGTACTGCTGCCGATTCTGAAGTCACTGCTTCTTCAGATTTGCCCGCTGATTCTGCTCCAGCTGAAATTGTTGAGTTTAATTTAGATAGTCTTAAAAATATTGAAAGTAGAGTAGTAAGGGGTATTGCTAAGAAAATATATAAAAAATTAGATTCAGAAGGGAAGTCTTTAACTGAAATTTGCATGGGTATTAAGGTTGAGCTTGAAAGTAAGGACAAATATTCAGATGATGTTAGCAAGATTTTGCAGCCAGTTTTAGATGCGCAATCGAGTACTGCTGAGCCTTCGCTGGATTCTGGTAGTGGTGGTGAAATTAATTTTGATTTAGATAGTTTAAAGGAAATTGACAATAGGGTTGTTAGAGGTATTGCAAAAAAAATCTATAAAAATTTAGAATCAGAAGGCAAGACATTGCAGGAAATTTCAAAATCAATTAAAGATACTTTAGAGGAAAAAGGTAAGTATACAGATGATGTCAAAAAAATTATTGAATAAAAAGGTTATATTTTAATGGCTGAGATTCCATTTTATCTGATAGCTTCTATTACTATTGCTTCGGCTTATTGGGTTGTTGTCTCTAGTAGATTAATTTATTCTGCTATAGCTCTTTTATTTACACTTTTTGGTATTGCTGGTTTATATATATTCCTATATGCTGATTTTCTTGCAGCATCTCAAGTAATTGTTTATGTGGGTGGAATATTAGTTCTAATTATATTTGGTGTTATGCTTACATCCAAAATCTCCGATGTGTCTTTTCAGCATTCAAGTAGAAATCAAATGGCTGGATCATTCTTCGCCTTGGGTATTTTTTCTCTAATAATTAGTGTTGCGATGCGTACAGAATGGCCAGAGTTTACATTGACTTCTATTGAAGGAACGACAAAAATTATTGGAGAAATGATTTTAACTGAATATCTATTGCCCTTTGAGGCTGTGTCTGTTTTGCTGTTGAGTGCTTTGATTGGAGCTGCTATGTTATCTAGGAGGGGAGATCAGTGAATAGTTTGACATCTTATTTGGCTATTAGTTCAATTCTTTTTTCGTTAGGCATATATGGAGTGATTACTCGTAAAAATGCGGTAGCGATATTAATGAGTGTTGAATTGATTTTAAATGCTTCAGGTCTAAACTTTGTTGCATTTAATCGTTTCTCAGGTCTAGGTGAAAATATTTTAGATGGTCAAATTTTTACAATTTTTATTATTGTTTTAGCTGCAGCTGAGGCGGCTGTGGCATTGGCTATTATTATTAATTTATATAAAAATTACGACACTGTTAATGTCGATGAAGCAAATACTTTAAAGGGATAATGGAAGCAAATTTAACTAAATCGTTATTTATACTATTTTTGCCACTAATATCATTTATTTATCAAATATTTTTTGGTAAGTACTTGGGAAGAAATACTCACTATGTATCTATTGCATTAATTGGGGCAGTATTATATTTGTCTGTTTCTTTTTTATTGCAATCTATATCTAAAGGGTATGGAACTATATTAGAGGTATCTGAGGTTTGGTTTTCTTCAACAGATTTTAGTGTTCATCTGGGTATTTTTGTGGATAATATAGCATCGATAATGCTTTGCGTAGTTGCTTTTATATCTTTTCTTGTGCATATTTATTCAACAGAGTATATGAAAGATGATCCAAGATATTCTAGGTATTTTGGGTATTTAGGTATTTTTACGTTCTCGATGAATGGAATCGTTTTAGCAGACAGTTTAATAATGATGTATATTTTTTGGGAGCTTGTAGGATTATCATCATATTTGTTAATAGGTTTTTGGTTTGAAAAAGATTCTGCGGCAAATGCTTGTAAAAAAGCTTTTTTAACTAATAGGGTTGGTGATATTGGAATGTTTATTGGTATAATGATTCTTTTCTTTAGTGTTGGGTCATTTAATATTAATGATATTATTAATAGTACTGTAAATATGGACCCTTATCTTTTGACAATAGCTGGATTATTAGTATTTATGGGTGCTGTTGGTAAATCGGCTCAATTTCCATTGCATATTTGGTTGCCAGATGCTATGGAAGGTCCAACCCCTGTAAGTGCATTGATTCATGCGGCAACTATGGTGGCAGCTGGTGTCTATATGACATTTAGAATTTTTCCATTTCTTACTCCTGACGCATTGTTTGTGATTGCATTTATTGGTGCTATAACCGCATTTTGTGCTGCTATTATGGCCATAACAAGAAATGATATTAAGGCAGTCCTGGCTTATTCAACAATTAGTCAATTGGGTTATATGATTATGGCTTTAGGTGTTGGTGCACACCTTTATGCATTTTTTCATCTAGTCACTCACGCAATGTTTAAGGCTTGCTTGTTTTTATGTAGTGGATCTGTTATACATGCAATGCATCATTCTTTGCATCATTTACATGACCATGATACAGATCCTCAGGATATGAATAATATGGGGGGATTGAAAGAGAAAATGCCTATAACGCATATAGCAATGCTTGTTTCAACATTGGCTATTGCAGGCGTACCTTTTTTCTCAGGGTTTTTGTCTAAAGATGGGATATTGGCTGGGACATTATCTTATTATCATATGCATCATGGAATTTCGATCCTTTTGCCGATAGCAGGATTTGGAGCAGCTATGATTACTGCATTTTACATGTTTAGATTAATATTCATGACATTCTATGGTGAACCTAAAAAACCAGAAATTTTTAAACATGTTCATGAGTCTCCATTGCCAATGACAATACCATTGATTGTGTTATCACTTTTAAGTACAGCGTTTGCGTTTACACTTAATTTTAATCCTTTGAAAAGTAAAGGATGGTTTAAATCTTTGATTGGTAAGAGCCAGCATAATTTTTTAGACATGAATGTTATTAAAGATGGTATTCATCATGCTCACTATGATGCTATGTATTTATCCTTATTTGTCGCATCTTCTGGTATATTAATTTCAGTATTGTTTTATTATTTTAAGAAAGTTGATGTTAATAAGATAGCAAAAATATTTAATACTGTAGGATTATATGGTTTATCTAAAAATAAATTTTATATTGATAGAATTTATAATACTATTTTATATAAACCCTTTATGTTTATGACTAAAGTGTTTAGTTGGATTGATTGGGATTTTTATG
>CAYTPF010000111.1:0-5311 GCA_964439775.1 uncultured bacterium
TATAGGACCCTTTAAAAAAAAATCAATCATTAATTAACTTTTAAATTAGGGTTTGGTACTAGACATAAATCAGAAAAAATATTATTTTTATAATAATAATAAGCAGCCACTCCAATCATTGCTGCATTATCCGTGCAATATTCAATAGATGGGAAAATAAATTTAAAATTATATTTTGACTCCATTGTTCTAGCTTTATATCTTAAGTATGAATTTGCAGCAACTCCTCCAGATAGTGTTATAGTTTTTATTCCTGTGGAAATAATACATTTTTCTACTTTCTCTAGCAAAGTATCAACAATAGCCTTTTGGAAACTAGCTGCTAAATTTGATTTCTCCTTATGTATTACATCTTCATCCATTTTTTTACATAAATAAAATAAGGCAGTTTTCAATCCACTAAACGAAAAATCATACTCAGCATTTTTTATTCTTGGAATAGAAAATTTATATTTATTAGGATCTCCATTTTTTGATATTCTATCAATTTCAGGTCCACCTGGATAATTTAGTGACAATATTCGAGCTCCTTTATCAAAAGCTTCTCCTGCAGCATCATCTTGCGTTGTGGATAATAACTCATAATCTTGGTAATTATTAATTTTCCATATTTGAGTATGTCCACCAGAAACTAAAAGACATAGAAAAGGAAATTGGATTTCAGGATATTCAATAAAATTTGCAAAAATATGTCCTTCTAAATGATTAATGCCTATAATAGGTATTCCCAAAGCAATTGACATACCTTTTGCAAAATTAACCCCAACTAAAAGTGCACCCATTAAACCGGGACCATACGTAACTCCTATAGCATCAATATCAGTACGATTAATTTTTGCATTTTTTATTGCATTTTCAACAATAAGCGATATAATCAATTCATGTTCTCTAGAAGCAAATTCTGGAATTACACCTCCATATTCAGAATGAATGAGTTGAGTATATGTAAAATTACTTAAGACAGAACCATTTTTAACAATGGATGCTGAAGTCTCATCACAAGATGTTTCGATACCTAAAATGATCATATTAAAAAAAATGGCAGCCATATAAATGACTGCCTAATTTCTTTGAAAACATAATAAATAGTTTTTCTATTCTTCTTTAGTAATACTTTTTATTACTTCATCTGGAATTTGCATTTTTTCACTAATTGGTTCATTATTGATTTCAATTTTCTCATTAGATGATTCAACTTCAACATCATCAAATTCCATCATAAAAACAATTTTTTTATTATCAATATCGACTTCTTGAACAATTAAGTCATTTATTGACTGACCAATTTCAAATTGTTTTTTGATTTTCCATCTAACATTTTTAGGAAATTTATTCAAATAAACTATTCCCTCCAATTCATCATCTAATTCAATAATGATACCTTTTTCTAATATTTTAATTACTTTACCAGATTGCTTTTGACCAGTTGGATACTTATCTTTTAGAGATAACCAAGGATTATCTTCAACCTGTTTTATTCCTAATGAAAGTCGTCTCTTCTCTTTATCCAACTCTAAAATTTTAACCATAATGTCCTGACCTTTAGCTAAAACATCTTTAGGATTTCGGATATTTTTAGTCCAAGAAATATCAGATACATGTACCAATCCATCTATACCTTCATCTATTTCAACAAAAGCACCAAATTGAGTTAATTTCTGTACCTTACCATTATGAATAGAACCTTCTGTATATTTATCTTCAATAGTGTCCCAGGGATTATCTTGCAATTGCTTCAATCCTAATGAAATTTTCTTTTCTTTGGAATCTAAACTTAATATTTTAGTTGTTGCTCTATCTCCCAACTTAAACAATTCACCAGGATGTTTGATATGCCTTGTCCATGACATTTCAGATACATGCAACAAACCTTCTACACCCTCTTCCAGCTCAATAAAAACTCCATAATTCATCATATTAACTATTTTACCTTCAACGATAGAAGAAACAGGATACTTTGCTTCTGCTTCTTTCCAAGGTTCAGCTTGCAATTGTTTTAAACCAAGAGATACACGAAGCTTTTCAATTTCAAAGTCAATTATTTTAACTTTTAATTTTTGATTAGCTTCTAAAACTTCTGATGGATGATTAATCCTACCCCATGTAATATCAGTTATATGCAACAAACCATCTATCCCACCCAAGTCAATAAATGCACCAAAATCAGTTATATTTTTGACAATACCATCCAAAACCATACCAACTTCTAATTGAGATATAATATCCTGTCTTTTTTCTCTAATATCTGTTTCTAGCAACTCTTTTCTAGATAAAACAACATTCTTCCTTAATTCATTAATTTTAACTATTTTAAATTCAAATGTTTGCTCAATATATTCATCAAAATCAACTACAGGTCTAATATCAATTTGAGAACCAGGTAAAAAAGCAAAAATATTACCTATATCCACAACTAATCCACCTTTTATTCTCTTGACAACTTTTCCTTCAATAACCTCACCAGAGTCGTAACATTTTTTCAACCTTGACCAATCTTTTAAGAAATCAGCCTTTTCTTTTGATAAGACAAATTTACCTTTTCTATCTTCCAAATTATTAATAAAAACATCAATTTCATCCCCAACATTTGGCGACTCTTTAAACTCTGTTCTTGATATAATCCCTTCTGATTTAAAACCAACATCAACTAAAACTTCTCTATCTGTTAATCCAACGATTAAGCCTGAAACTATTTCTCCTTGCTTAATATCAGAAAAAGTATCCGAATAAATATCTTCAACAATAGTATCATCTTTTGAATCATATTCTTGAGAATATTTATCAATTTCATTTACATTAATTCTTTTAATATCTAATAAATCAGATGAAAGATAATCAATCATAATTTGAGGTTCTTCTTTTATATCATCAATAATATCTTTTGATAAATCAGCACTATCGCCTTCTTCATCTTCAACTTCAAAAGTGACATCTACATGTGCATCTGTTGAATCCGTATTATCATTTTCCTCAGATGATTTTGCTTCTTCAGAAGCATCAGAAACTGTTTCTACAATCTCATCTTTTTCTAAAGGGGTTGCGGAAGACTCATCAACTTCCTGGTTTATATTTTCATTTTCATTCATTCTTTTATTTATCTTTCCTTATTTATTAATTATTTTTATAATTTTTTCTACCTGCTCTTCAATACTTAAAAAAGTTGTATCTATTATAATAGCTTCATCAGAAATAACCAACGGTGAATATTTACGACTTTTATCTATTTTATCTCGTTTTTTTAAATCAAATAAAACTTTTTTATAATCAATATGAGACAATTTATTTTCTTCATATCTCCTTTTAGCTCTTATTTCTACATCTGCAGTTAGATAAAATTTATATTGAGCATTTGGAAAAACATAGCTACCAATATCCCTTCCTTCCATCACAACATCATTATCCAAAGCTAATTCTCGTTGTTGAATAACTAATTTTTCCCTTACTGATTTAATAGCACTTACTACACTGACTGTCGCATTTACTAAATCACTTCTTATAAGATCACTGACATTTTCTTCATTCAATAATATTTTATTTGTATCCTTACTATCAAATGAAATACATATTTTATCTAGCGCTGAAATAATTTCAGATTCATTATTTAAATTAACATTTAAATTCAAAAAATACAAAGTAACAGCTCTATACATAGAACCAGTATTTAAATGTAAAAAGTCAAGTTTTTTAGCCACCTTTTTCGCAGTAATAGATTTACCAGAAGCTGCAGGGCCATCAATAGCAATAATCATAATAGATAATACAATTCTTCAAATAGCCAAGTAATTTATTATTCTATTTATTAAATAACAAAGAAAAGTATTATTATTTAGTTATTGATTATATTTCTAATCATTTTCAGTGGAATCTTCTTTTTCCCTCCAACCTTCAGCTTACCTAATTCTATACCAGCAAAGCTCATTCTATGCAATGATTCAACCTTAGAATCAAGGAACTTAAAAATATTTTTAACTTCTCTATTTTTACCCTCATGAAGGATAGCCTCATAAATATATCTATTAAACTTTTTATCAATAAAATTCACTCTTGCCTTAACCTGCTGCCCATTATCTAATTTCAAACCTTCTTTTATAGCATTCAACTTAGATTTATTTACAGAAATTTTTGTTTCAACTATATATTTTCTTTCAATTTTATATTTAGGGTGCATTAATTTATGAGCTAAATCACCATCATTAGTCACCAACAACACGCCCGTTGTATCTCTATCTAGACGTCCAATAGGAAAAAGCCTCTCTTTAGAATCAAAAAAATTCAAAATTGTTTTCCTATCAAAAGGATCAGTAACTGTTGATATAACTCCTTTAGGCTTATAAAATAAGTAAACTATAGGATTAAAATTTAACTCAACAAGCTTACCATTATATTGTACAAAATCATTGTTATCTATTTGAGTAGATAAGTCAGAAACCGTTATTCCATTAACTTTTATTCTTCCCTCTTTTATAAGCAAATCACATTTTCTTCGCGAAGCAATCCCAGATTTAGCTAGAAATTTATTTAATCTCATTATGAACCTGTAATCCCATCTATATCTTTTAAATTTGGTAGATCTGAAATACTATCTATACCAAAAGCTTCTAAAAACTTTTGCGATGTTCCATATAATAAAGGTTTGCCAATGCTTTGATCTCTTCCTTTGATTGTAATTAATTCTTTTTCCAATAAAGTCTTTATAATATAATCACTACTAACACCTCGAATATATTCAACCTCTGATTTTGTGATTGGCTGTTTATATGCAATAATTGATAAAGCCTCAAGACTTTGTTTTGATAGAAACCATTTCTTTTTATTATTATATAATTTTGAAATATATGAATGATATTCTTCTTTAGTTTTTAAAACATATCCATTAGATATTTTGTTAATATAAAATACATTATCTTTTTTCATGTATTTTTCATTTAATTCTTTAACAACTTTATCTAATTGAAATAATGGATCTGCAATACACTCTTTTGCCATCTCATCAGTTAGCGGTGAATTTGAAGCAAATAACAATGCCTCTATAATTTTATGATAATTATCCATTATTATTTTTTAATAATTGAAATTTTTGCAAAGACATCATTTTGAACAATCTTAATTGAATTATTTTTCATTAAATCTAAAAGTGCCAAAAAAATAACAACCTGTTCAATTTTTGAACTAATATTTTTAATTATTTCAGAAAAAATAATTTCTTTTTTTTTATTTAAAGTTGACATAATTTCAATTGATTTTTCATTAATTGTAAATTGTTCAATTTCAGTTTGATATAAATCAATCTTAGATGATTTATTGATGATAT
>CAYTPF010000112.1:0-5212 GCA_964439775.1 uncultured bacterium
AGATCTTCTTGGCCGCTGAAAGCAGGCGCTCAAGGGTATCTCGCTTGCTGGGTTCGGCGCGAGCCGAGAAAGACTGGAGGTCATCAGTAGGCATGTCACACTCTTGATACATGACGCTTTTGGGTAATCAGGATAAAGCATTGCACGCGCACTGGGCACCCTGAAATCAAGCGCTTTGCTAGTCGAGAAAAGCAACGGGAGTATAGTTATGGAAACAGGGCTTCAAGGGCGCAAAGCGCTAATTTGCGCTTCCTCCCGCGGGCTTGGTTTTGCCTGTGCACAGGCGCTCGCACTCGAAGGTTGCGCCATAGTGATCAATGGTCGTGATGAGGCATCCCTAGCGTGCGCTGCCAGGCAAATTGCGCAGATCACAGGCGTAAGGCCGTTGCAGGTGGTGGCTGACATTGCCACCGAAGAGGGTCGAGAAAAACTCGCTGAACCGCTGGCCAGTGCGGATATCCTGGTGACCAACAATGGTGGTCCCCCACCGGGCGACATGGCTGATTGGGACAACGCGCGCTGGCATGCCGCCCTCGAAGCAAACATGTTGTCTGCGGTGTCGCTTATTCAAGACGTTGTTCCGGGCATGCGCACGCGCAAGTTTGGTCGGATTGTCAATATCACCTCCGCAATGGTGAAGACTCCGCGCTTGGCCATGGGACTGTCAACGGCTGCCCGTGCCGGGCTTACCGCGTTCTCCAAGGCGCTCTCTGCGGAGGTAATCCGGGACAATGTGACGATCAACAACCTGCTGCCGGAAAGGATTGAGACAGACCGCCTGCGCTACATGACAGACAAATTGGCGAAGCACAAGGGGATTAGTTTGGCGCAGGCACGTGAGGAGATGCTTTGCCCCATTCCTGCTGGTCGTTTTGGTCGGCCCGAAGAGCTTGCCGCGGCCTGCATTTTTCTTTGCTCGCAGCAGGCAGGCTATATAACAGGACAGAACCTACAACTAGATGGTGGCGCCTATTCGGGGCTGATCTGATAGGTCATCGAGACGACAGCGTCTTCCAGTTAGCAGGGGGGGCTTCGTGCGGTGCAAAGTCCAACTCGACTTCTACTCCATTCGGGTCGTAAAAGAAAACCTGCCATGTAAGGGTGTCGGGGCTACGTATGATGCGAAAGGTTACTTGGTGCTTTTGCAGAGCCCCCAAGGTCCTGATCAAATCATTGGCGGAAAAAGCCATGTGATCTAGAACGCCACGGCGTGGAACGGGCATTTCTTTAACTTCGATAACATGCAGCACCGGCTCATCCTTTAAATATAGCCAAATCCCGGGGACCGGGAAATCCGGTCGTTGCCCTACCCGGAGTCCAAGCAGGTCAGTATAAAAACGACGCGTTAACTCAAGCTGATCGGTTACGATCGTGAAATGATCCATGCTGGTGATCATGCCAGAAGCTCTCTCTGTGTTCTGCAGGTGGAGGAGTCAAAGCCCTAGACTTTATCGCTGGATCTGGAGTTTATTTTGGAGCTTAAAGACAGGGGAAGCTGGCCTGTTTTAGTCCATTCGGCGATCCCTTCCCAGATATCAGACCGTGCGTTTGCAAAGTTGTGCAAGTGAGCATTCCCGGCAACACATAAGAGTGTCTTGTCGCACGCATTGGAAAAAAACTCAGGTTCCTTCTCTGGTGCAGGACTGACATCAACTTCACCGTATGCCAGCAATACCGGACAGAAAATGTTGGCGGCACTGGTGACAACCACGTTTGGAGTGAGTGCTGCGGTGGCCAGAGTGACGGGCGTCAGGCTCGAGTGCTGGTTATCGGCAGTTATTACGGCTTCAGCAACATCCGGCAGGTGGAAAAGAGCGCGCATCTGCGATCGATCCGTGGGTATGTAGCCGCTGGGGGGTAGTGCCGCCTTCATCGCTTCTACTTTGGCACCGGCCAGTTCCAGAGGCAGGTTGCTCCAGCCTGCGACGATAAGGCGATCAAAGCTCTTGTAATGAGCTTGCTGATAGGTGACCAGCATACCGCCCATGGAGTGGCCCAAGCCGGCGACTGTCAGGCTTGTTGATTCTGCCAACGTGCCCCACTGGTTCGACATTAAGGCTTGAACACACTGTTGAGTGGCAAGGTGATTGGCCTCTGCTATCACATTCAATGTCAGCTTGGATTCGGGCTCAGGCCTGCTGCTTTCACCCATGCCCAGATTGTCGAGCGCTAGAACCAGGTAGCCTCTATCGGTCATAAACTCGGCAAAGCTGTAACTCGGGTCAAGGTATGGCGGATGGAAGTAGCTGCGTGAGCAGCTGCCGCCATGCAGGCAAACAACAAGGGTCAGTGACGCTGGTACGTTGTCGCCAAACTTGTCCGGCAGGAACAGAGAGCCGCATAGGTCAACTTTGGATATGAAGGGGGTAAGGTGAGTTACGTCCCAGGATAGATTGATCGTTCGCATCCGTTACGCCTTAGCAATTCCCCTTGGCCGCGAAGCTCAAGGGGATTGGTGAGTTGGTTTTAGCGTTGAGATTCGCGCATCACGATGGCTTCGGGGTTTAGCTCACGTTCAGTGCGAGCTTCGGTGAGAACCTGATAGCCGCCATCCATCCCGTCGTTGACGATGCCGTACATGCCTTTATTAAAGTCGTACATGGAGTGCTTCACGATGTAGGGGATGTCGTGGTCATAGAATTGGACACCTCCAAGCATCATCGAGCGATACAGCTGGCCGTTCTGATCCCAGGCATCGTACAGGCCGGCACCATAGGTATCTTCATCGAGATAGTAGGTGCGCTTGCTGTAAACGTGACGCATACCTGGTTTCAAGGTTGCTTCAACCTCCCATACACGGTGCAGCTCCCAGCGCTCGCATTCGGGGTTTACATGAGAGGTGCGGAACTGGTCCTCACAATCGAAGTAGAACTTGTAAGTGTTGTATGGAATCAGCATCTCTTTGCGTCCAACAAGCTTGAAATCAAACCTATCCTGCACGCCTGAGAACATGAATAGTTCGTCGAACAGCTCCAAGCCGCCCATGCTTCCCACCGGAGTGTCATAATTGAACTCGGGGGCGAGTTTGATGCGCCGCTGTCCAGGGGTATAGCTCCAGGCACGGCGCGGCTTGTCGGTCGGATCGATAAAGTCCATCAGGCCAGTGAGCTCTCCAGCTTTGCGTGCGGGTTGCTTGGTCAACGAGTAAACCCGGTAAAAAAGATCCTCCGGTCGGCCTGGTACATCTGTCTGGTAGTAAGGGCGCTCAACGAACGTAGCTTGGTTGGCAGACTGGGTTACTGACCCGTTTCTATCAACGACCCAGGTGTTGGACGAAGAGGTAGTGGTACCAAACTTGCCGTCGTTATAACGCACGAGCAGGTTCCAGATTACTTCATTGCCTGTTTGGGGGATCGGAAAGGGTAAGCCGCCACGACAATTTGGCTCAATCGCCAAGCCGTCCTTCAGGGTGTGGCAGGTAGTTGCGTTACGCACCGTTGCGTCCAGCACTTCCTGCGGGTAGGCAGCAGATCTGTGGCTGGGGTAAATGTCCATGTAGTAATCAGGGTTGCGCTTCAATACCTCTATCTGCCCCGCGCTAAGCAGGTGCTCGTGCTCGCTTAGATTGGCCGCAGTTATCCGATACAGGGGTTTGTCCGCAGCATAGGGGTCTTTCCAAAACCCAGTACCTGGCTCGAATCCCGGGGGAGCGGTTCGCAGACCCCCCTCATAGGCCGGAATGCTGCCATCGGCGTTCGCGGCCTGAATAGCGCCCAATGGTGTGAGGGTATCGCCGATAGCGCTGGCTTCATCCGGGCTCACTGCGGCCAGAGATGTGGCGGACAGGCCGCCAACTAGCAAGCCAATAGCAATTTTCAGTTTCATGATCTTTCTCCGTTTTTGTTTTTATAAAGAGAGCGCGAAAAATCGCTGTCCGGCACTGCTGCCAGGCAACGAGTTCGAGGTTAGGTAGTAGAACAATGAAGGTGCGGGACGTGCATCCCGATTTCCCTGCGCAGGAACGCCTTCCGGTAGGCAGAGCTGACCGGAACCGGCTTCACCCTGGATGTAAACCAGAGATGCTTTCACTTTATGTCCTTTTATTTTTATTTTTCAAAGGCTTTCATCGTGCTCCCAGCCCAGTCTGGATGGGCTGTACAGCCGAATCTGATTGCCTGCCTAAGACCCTAGCAGAGCATTGAAAATAATTCCATATGCAGATTGAAATTCTACAATTGGAATTATTCTGTCGGGATGCTTGAAGCGAGAGGAAGGGTTGTTTTGCTCTTTGCTCGCACGTCAGGGCGCTGGTTATCCGTTTTACGCCCGGTAAAACGGATAGCCAGCGCCTCCGGTTCTTTCTTGTTACGTTCCCGATTGCCGTATACAGCGGACGGCGAATGTTCATGCGTGGTGATGCCAGTGGGTATCGGACGCATTGTTTATTGGGCGTAGCAAGGACTCTGTCGGCAGGTGTTTGGTAGAGGAAAACCTGAGTCAGCCCAGTAGGGAGATACTTTGATGAATAACAAAAATACCGATTTCGACGTGATTGTCGTGGGCGGGGGAAGCAATGGCCTTTCAGCGGGTTGCTATCTTGGCCTTGAGGGCAAGCGTGTTCTTGTTCTCGAGGCGTTGGACAAGGTGGGTGGGATGGCGTCGTCCGGCTATCTCATCCCTGAGGCGCCGGAGCATCTGGTGCATCCTTGTGCGCTCGACATGATGTCGATGCGCGTGCACTCCCATGTACCGGAGGAGCTAGGCTTGGCCGACCACGGCTTTGACTCTATCGAGTTGTCGCCGGGTTATGTCTATTTACACCCCGATGGAAGCTCGTTGATCTTTTGGCGAGATCGGCAAAAAACAGCAGATGAAATTCGGCGGTTTAGCCACAAGGATGCTGCTGCATTTCTTGAGTTCATGGATGTTATCGACATGTTCATGGATATAGCCCTGCCTATGATGCGGGTAGATCCCGCGCGGTTCAACTTGACAAGTAAGCTTAAAGTTCTAGGCGTGGCGCTGAAGAACCGGCGCCTTAAGCCTGAACTCATGGCGCTGATGACAGGGTCCGCTCATCAGGCTGCCAAGGAACGTTTCGAGCACCCGGTGACCGTTTCCGCGATGTGCGCGCTGACGGGACTGGCAGGTGATATTCGGGCTGATGGCGGCGGTATCTATTATGCGCTACTTGGGTTTCTGCACCGCTTTGGCGTGGGACGGGTCAGGGGCGGTATGCAGCAATTGAGTAACGCAATGTGCTCACGTCTCG
>CAYTPF010000113.1:0-5089 GCA_964439775.1 uncultured bacterium
CCTTATTAATTTTCTTAGATTGTTCAAATGTTGATTCAAAAATAGAATTTAATTCCTCATTAAACTCATTAATAGTTTTCTCCATTCGACTATACAACTCTTCAATCATAAATGGTCCATATTTATCACCAACAGTTTCTAATAGCTCATCTAATTTAACTAAAAGTTCACTTTTTTTATTTGAATCTTTGCTATCCGACATATAAATCTACCCTATTTATTTTTATCATATAAAACTCCAACTATTACATAACCACTACCAATTCCAAGAAGAGGTGCAGCCAAATAAATCCAATTCATTTGTTTTGTTTCATAAATAATATATCCACCAAAAACATATCCTACAGAAAAACCTATAAGACACATACCTAATAATATATTTTTATATTGACTAAATATCATAGTTCAAATATAAAGAACATAAAGTAACACCCAAAAAATAAAATACCTATACCGAACAAACATGCCAAATATACCATTTTAGTAAAACCCTTCTTTCCAAAATCATATTTATATATTAGTTCACGTTTTTTCATTCTTAAAACGATATCAATAAATCACAATTTAGTGATCTTAATTTTTCTGATTGACTTTGATTAAATAATTTAAAACTATAGCCATCATCATTCACATCATAAAAAATATCTTTTAAATCTAAAATTAGACTCATCCTCTTTGAGATTTCAAAATTCATTCTAAACCCCATTGAAGTATTAATACCAAAATTCTCAAAATTTAAACCACCTAATTGATTGTATTGAGTAAGATACATCTCAGCTTTATTCATTTTAATTATAACACCATCATTTATAAAAAATCTAAAATCTATTGTTTGATATGTATTCCCAACTATCTTCTGGACACTTTTAACATCTGCTGGAATTTGCTCTTTTAGATGCTGAAAAAAAAGTTCAACACCACCGATTCTACCTAATTTACTTTCTAAATCAAATGACAAACCTAAGGTATTATATTTATTTTGACTAGAATTTGCAATGCTTTGTAAATCTTTGGTAACATAAATTGATTTATAGTCAGTATCAATATCTTGACTATATAAATTATAATAATCCAATAAATCATCTGCCAATTGTTTTTCACTCTCAACATTAGTATTAAATAATAAATTTTCAACTCTCAGCAAATCATAAGTTGAATTAAAAAAACTAGGTTCAAATAAAGATGAATTATAATGCACAGCTGCAGATATGCTAATTTGTTTCCTAAGCTTATACTTTATGCCCGGGAAGGATATACCCCATGAACCATCTCTTTTAACTTCCATATACTCTCTTTGAAAAATTCTTTTTTCCGGATAAAACATAGAAACAGCATCAAAAAATAGATCAATCTCATTACTATAATCTTTCAACAATTTATAATTCAAATGGATGTTTAATCCAGTTAATAATCGACTTTGAATATTATTACTAATCGTACTCCAATCTGATAAACCAGAATACTGATTAATATCTGCTATCAAACCAAATTCAATATCCAATGGGAAGTTTTTAGATAAAAACATATTTATTTTTGTACCAAAAAAGGTACCTGAACTTGATAAATCTGCTAAATCTGATACAAACATTTCAAAATCTAAAAAATTCTCTTTAATCTCATAACTCAATGTCACACCAGTTTTTTGTAAATGTGGATATCCATATGTATTTCTATAATTTCTAATTAATTGACCATATCCAAAAGTGATTTTAGAAATATTACCAGTATGAATAAATAATTTACCGTTAGAGCTAAAATAATCTAAATATATGATTTTATCAATCAAATCAAAGAAACCCCAATGATTAATTTTTATATCATTATTTGATGATATATACATTGACGCATCAAAACCCATTCTAATATTACCCTTATGATAAGTTGGAAGGAAGGCAATTTCAAAAAAGTTAGCATTCCAAATTTGACCAACTCCCAAGCCAAACCCATATTTAAAACCTTCATCTAAAGGTTCAATATCTTCGTCAGAATCAATAGAATATTCCGGAATCAAATCCCATTCTTTAAGTTTAATTTTTTTTAAATTTTCAAATGCTAAATTTTCATATTCATTTATTTTGATATCATTTTGAATATAATGTTTTACATATTTAGGTAAGTCTTCTTCTTTAGATTTAACTATTTCGAAAAAGCCATCTAGAGTAGAGAATGCTACCTTACCACTTTTAACACGCTCACCTAACTTAGAAATTTCATTATATACTTGAGAAGAATTTTCAATTATATATATCTCATCATCTCCACTTAAATTTGATGATAACCAGAACTTCCCATCTTTTAAATTAATTTGACTAGCTAAAGTAAATACATATAAATGTTTCTTTGGATTTTCGATTTGATAAAAAAAAGCATTTCCGTAATTCACGTTCATTGTTCTTGATAGTGATGACTCAATAAATTGTACTTCTGAGGTACTGCCCAAATGTAAATATGTTGTCTTATCTTTAAATAGAATAACACATTCACTATTTCCATATGTTCTAACTATATCATTTTCTTGAATTTCTCTGCCAATTATAGCAACGACTGGTGGCTTCAATTTATTTTTCGAATAAATTCTAACATCACCCTTGATAGATTGTATATATGCAATCTTTTCTCCACCAAACAACGTAGATGATAAAAATAATAATAGAAATATTTTATATATTATCTTCATTATGGTTACAAATATTACAAATATATTATGTTAAAATAAATTGTTATTTTTTTTATTAATTAATATTATTGCTAGAATACTAATAAAACCGCCTAAAAAGATATTAAAGCCAATTTGTTCATCTAAAACACAATATGCTGTAATCATTGCAATAAAAGGTACAGAAAATATAAATGTACTAGATTTAACTGGTCCTATTTTAGCAGATGCTAAAATATAGATTGAAGTTCCAATAGACATTGCACTACAAACAATAAAAAAATGAATAATAAAACTAGTATTAAAAAGCATAGATATTGAAATACTATCTATGTCAACATACCAAAATCCAATAATTGTAGCAATGAAATATGTTGATACAATATATAACATAGATTCAATTTCATATTGGCCTTTAGACATCAATACTGTCATAACACCCCAAATAATTGAACAAAAAATAAAATAAATATTATCAGATAGAAAAATTTTGTCAAAACCTAACGAAAATACATCTAAAATAATACAACCACCGATTAGACCTAAAAAAATAGCTACACAATCTTTTAAATTAATTTTTTTATTAATTAATGACGTTATTAATAGCGTAATAATAGGGTTAGTTGTTGTTACAAAAACAGCTCCCATCCCAGCCATACCTTTATCTGTTGCAATAAAAAAACATTGATTATAAAGATAAAATAATATTCCAACAATAAGAATATTAAATCTAGTATAATTTGAAATTTCAAAAAAAGGAAACCTCTTAAAAATAACAAATGGGATCATCGTTAAAACCCCAACAAAAAACCTTAAAAATACTAAGTTATTATAATTCAGGTATTCATTTACAATTTTTGCACTCGTCCAAGCCATGCCCCAAGTTAGCATAGCAAAACACATCAAAATATATAATAAATTATTTTTATTCATATTTAATGATATATTCAATTAGTCATTCTTTTATAATACAGCTACCATCCCATTTATAACCATTGTAATTAAAATTAGATAAATCATCTAATTTAATAATCTTATTTTTAATAATATATCTAATCAACTGACCTTTAACAGCTTTCCCAAAATGACCTGCATTTACTTTTTTACCAGATTTTATGTGAAAAAAATCAATTTTTATAGTTCTATTATCACTTACATATGCTTTTCTATGTACTTGTGGTAACAAATCTATTATAACATCTTCATTCTTTAATTGATCTGTAATTTTAGGATTCCAATATTTATGTAATAACAGTACATTCATTTTTAACTTGTAATTGGGTATTAGAGTCATAGGTGAAAGTACACCAAATAACCCACTAAAAATCAAAGTATGATTATTAAAAAATATTTTATCATCTTTATTAAAATCACTCCAATTAATATTTTTGTAGACTACTCCAGTATATCTCTCTATAGCCATACTACAGCAGCTATTTAAAACATTTAAGTTATGAGAGTGTAGCTCTAAGGACTTTTCAATACTGGTTCCATAAATTTTTTGAATTTCAGAATCACTTTTTTTGTTTTTTAACAAATCTAAAATTTCTTTTACAGAATCTATCATTTTAAATTCTGTATTTTTAAAAATATAATTACTTGAGTTTTCAAGTAACTTACCTTCACTTGGTGGGATGAGGATCTTCAATTATTAATTACAATCAGATAATAAATTTGATACATAACTTATACAATATATAGCCTCTTGCATATTGCTGGGAGTACCATCTGGACATACAAAAGAATCAGTCAATAATGATAATTCATCATATACATTTGAATAATTTTCTAATTTAAAGTATAATTGTGACCTTAAAATTCTAATTTTATTTTTATTAATACATAAATCATATTCAAAATCATCTAAAGGAATATATGGAT
The DNA here is from genome assembly GCA_964439775.1 of uncultured bacterium. Lineage (GTDB taxonomy): Bacteria > Fidelibacterota > Marinisomatia > SCGC-AAA003-L08. The sequence goes on from CAYTPF010000113.1 coordinate 4,538, forward strand.
AAAAATTATAATTTGAATTTAATGCCAATAATTGATCAGTTAAAGATATTGCATCATTTGCATTTTCAATCATCATATCCCATAACGTATTATCAATAAAAATATTATTATAATATTCAGCTAAAAGACTATCAGATTTAAAATTCAATAAAAACGCCTTACCTGATAAAATATTTGACCAAGAATTATTTTCATCTAAGCCTTCTGAATATGCTAAATCAAAATTTATTGCTGAAAGATTTCTAAGAGAATCTCTTTTAGATTTATTTGGTTGTCCAGGCAATGTATTGGCTTCAAAAAGATAGATCCATCCTAACCCTGAATATGCCTCAGAATAATTTTCACTATCTTGCAATAATCCAATATTAAATATTTCTTTTCCAAGATCCCACTCTTTATAGACAAAGGCTTCCCAACCATCCTCCATATATTCCAAATAAGAATAATTTGTAATTTTTTCACTTATATCTTCACATGAGAAGATGATAAGTGTTAACATTATAAATAAGATCTTCTTCATTTCAATAACACCACCTTCATTGTATGACTATA
>CAYTPF010000114.1:0-5069 GCA_964439775.1 uncultured bacterium
TTCTAAAATATTTTGTATTATCTGCAACTCTTGTCCAAGTATCCCAATTTAATGTTCCAACCATTGATCTATGGAATTGATACCTTGAAGATAAATATAAACCTTTTTCTGCTTGAGGTTGTGGATTTGCTGAATATAAATAACCATAGACAGGATCTTCTAACCAATATGTATCCTCAAAGATCGTTGTCTTATATCGTTGATAATTGGAAAAAGATCTTTGATATGGATTATCATAATCCAAAGAATAATTACGATATAATGCTAATAAATTAAAGTTATTAAACTGCAAATAAGTATTAAGGACTAAACCATAAGGTTCATTGCCTAAATTAAAGATATTATTATCTTTTGAAATCTCACCATACTCTCCTTGAATTACAACATTCTTTTTTATAAATGAAAAATCTAGACCAATTACTCTTCTAAAAGATAGAGCTTTATCCCACAAAGGTGACTCACCTGCAGAAGAATACATAGCAGCTATCTCTGGATCAGCTGAGTTACTTAAATACTGTAAATATTTTTCATCTCCAGAGTAACCTAAATCTGGGCCTCCAATAATACTCTCCAAAACCATTGGCTTCAAAACTCTATCATACAAACTCTCATAAAAAGTTACACCAATACTATAACCAGTTAAAGGAGTGAATCTAACATTACCTCCCCATGTAACTTCATTAACCGAACTTGTTAATTTGTTAAATATTTTAGTTGTATCAGCATACGCACCCCAAGGTAATCTTGGCTGCATAACAAGCAATGTAGAAAAACTTGCTACAGTTGAATCAGTCAAATCATTATTAATAATTGCATCTCTAGGATGCTTTGATATAAAAAATGACCCTCTCAATAAATCATTAGATAATTGAATACCTAATCCTCTCATTACATACTGAGAAGATCTAGAAATATCAGAATGAATACCTTCTGCCCTTTTTGTCCATTGATAGCCAGTTCTTCTTGGACTAAAATAATCTGAGCTTTCAAAGACAACACCTTGATTAAATGATGCCGTAAAATTTCCAACTACAATTCGATCTAACCTAAACCTTTCAAAATTAACTTTTTCAATAGATAGTGAATACTTCATATTGGGTATCATAGTGTATTGAAATAAATTTTTGGTTCCAAAAAAACTATTTTCAAAATAAGGCTCACCTAAATTTCTATGATGACTTGCACTAAATTTAAAGTGCTTTCCTTTTGATAAAGATATCCGTGTTAATGTTTCTGGGTTAGAATTATTTGATACTTTAAAAATATCACCATCAGAGTCAGGATTATTCGTAGTAGGAACTGTTCTAATCAAACTAGAAATTCTAAAATGCAGTTCCTCTTCATTTGAATCTTCAAATAAAATAAAATCTCTTAAATTTTTATAACCATAATAGCTAATACCTGGTGAATTTTTTAACTCAAAGGTTCCATTTATATTACCTCTTTTTTTTTGAAGCATAACAGCATTTGCATCAATTGGAGTAATATTGGGTAATAGCATTATATCATCATAATTCATATTATTAATATTCATTGGTTCATAAAATCGATCTAACCATACTTCTGATAGACCTTCAGATCCACCATCAGATGATAACCAATTTTCTAATTTATATGAATTTGAAGAAATCTTCTTTTGAACATCACTAACTTTCGGTAATTCTATTATAAATATTTTTTTCAATATTTCTAACTCTTTTGAAGAAATTTCAGGGATGTCTAATAATTCATAAATTGAAGAAATATAGCCCCTATCATCTATGAAATCTATTATAGCAACTTGCTGTTCATATGTTATTGGTAAATCAACCAATTCCTCATTGGAAAAATTATTAATATTTATTTTTGATGAAGAAAAAACAATCTGAAATAAAAATACAAAAAGAAATATAATTTTCATTAATCTAATATAAAGCTAATTGAAAATTGTTGTGTAGCTGGAAGCACATGATGAGTTAGAATTGAATAATTAATATTAAAATTTGATAAAATTAATTCAAGACCTATACCTAAACGATTAGGATTAGATTGTGCACCTATATTCATAGTTATACTCTTTGAAAATTCATATTTCATACCATACTTAATCTGAATATCTTGTCCTAATAAACGATCCAAGACCAAAGAAGTCATTAATCCATTTACTGGATAATAAGCTGTTCCAATGCTTAACCTTCTTGGTAATGGTTGAGAAGATAATCCAGTTCCAACAGATTGCTGATTAAAGTTTTTAATAAATACTCCCACACGATATTTTTGTCTTAATGCTGCTTGTAAACCAATATCAATTGAGAATGTATGATCCGAACCAAGATCAATACCATCACTGCCATCTCCAGAAATACCAGCAGATTGACCTAAATCCCAATTCATTAAATTTATTGTATAACCTAATGACATTGTAGAATTCATATCTTTTAAAACAAAGAATCCCTGAGAGATTCCAAGTGTACTTTCTGATGATAATGTATTTCCATTATAATCAATAGACATTTGCTGAATTGAAATACCAAAATTCCCAAATTTTTTCTTTGAAGGAATAATTACGTCGATATTTGTATATGGTAAAAATGATTGATTGAAAATTTTAGAATAACCAAATGATACTTGAATATTGTCTAACTCTGATAATCCGGCAGGATTATGATACACACTCCAATTACCTCCCTTTTGTGCAACCACCGCACCACACAATGAAGTTCCTTCAAAACCTGTGTAAGCATAATCTGATATAGATTGAGAAAATAATGATGATAATAATACTAAAAATATTATTCTTCTCATTTTAATTTTGCTCCAATAACTATAGGAGCCATTTCTATTTGAGATTTTCCTGTATTAAATCCAGTTGATTCTACATGAATTACATATGTTCCAGGCATTACTAATTCGCCTAAATGCGTTCTACCATCCCAATATTTAGTCACATATTCAGAAAAAACTAATGTAGGTATACCATCAAATAAAGTTGTAATAAAACGACCAGAAATATCAAAGATTCTAATAATTAATCTAGTATTTGTTGGAGCTGAATAAGAGTATTGTATTCTCTCTCCCATTGATGGCACAAAAGGATATGGTGATACATTTAATGATAGTGCTTGATCATCATTAATCCATTCCTCAGAAATTGTAATATCAGATTCATATTCTACCGTTACTTGCCATTCGCTATTAATATCTAATAGCTGGTCATCATCACAATATGCACCAAGCGTACCTGTAATTGCAACTTGATATCTTCCAAAAGGCGCTTCAGTTAATTTATTTAATTCAGTCGAAGTAATATCAAATCCATCTTGATATTGACTACTCTCAGGCCATACAACAAAATCGATCTGACCACCAAATTCATCTTGCAAAGTAAATGAATAAGGACCATTATATGGTGTAATATCAAAATAATCTACAACAATACCCGTAGTAGTAATAGTTTCTTCATAAAGAGGACAAGACAATGCACTCGCATTACTTAAATCATATTGCCCATCACATTCAATTAGATCACCTAATTGATCATCACAATTGTTAATAATTTCTTGAATAGTCTTAGTTTGCTCAGCTAATTCATCGCATATTAAATCACTATTTACATCATTTAAACAATTTCCTTCACAATCATAATATTCTTGAGCATATTCACAGCTACCATCATTAAATGTGGCATCCTCATTATAATTACAGGCTATCTCATCTGTACAACCAAATACAAATAAAGGGTTTGAAAGTATTTCCCATGATTGAATAATATTTTCACTTGTTTCATCATGACCTGTAATACCATTTCCATCGTTTAAAACTTCATCATTTTCAATTAAATCCACTCTAACATATGCATAACTATCTTCATGCTTCATTTTATAAATCTGATTATTAACCGGAGTATCAGATACATAACCTTCAATTAATGATTTATCAATAGCTAGCTGATGTGAAATTGGATTTGAAGCATCATAATCTACTTCGTTCCATAAAAAATAATCAACATCTTGCACTATAGAAGCAACACCATCCCAATGAAATAAAATCAAAGATTCTCTTGTATTATCCAATGCATTACCAGTAATGCTAATTAATGTTCCTATATCGCCTTCAAATTGGGTATCTGCATCACCCAAAGATATATCACAATTAAAACCATAATAATTATAAAAAATATCAGCAGTACTTAATCCAACAAATAATGAATCACCAGCTAACAATGTTACATTTGGAAAATTTACAAAAAAATCAAAAGGACTACTACTCCAATAATTGTCACCAGAAACAATATTATAATACTGCTTCGTTGTACTTGTTGCATCAGTTAAATAATAATTATCAAGATTTATATTAGAATCTGTAGGGTTTTTAATAATAACCATCTCAGCTGAATCTGGAGTTATTACAATTGTTGATAATAGTAAATGATCAGCTTGAGCATACAACAAACAGATAAATGCAATCGCTATAAAAATTCTTTTTCTCAAGATCAATACTATCTATTTATCAAATTATTTTTAAAACTATGCTTTTTGTTTATAGCCGAATCAGAATTTTGCAAAGCAAAATTTAAAATTTGCTCAACTACCATTACAACATCTAGCACATCTATTGAACTATCAGAATTAATATCAGCAATACATATCTGATTTGAATCAAACTCTACAGTATTTAAAATTGCTCCAACAATCTGCACAACATCTAAAACATCAGTATTACCATCTAAATTAACATCTGCATTTGCATTACATCCATCTCCATCAACATTTATATCATCTGCATTTCTTGGAAGTATTCTATAATCTCCATAAGCATAATTCACAACCCCCGTAATAGATGATATAGTTGAACCGACTTCATAATAATCCATAGAGCCATCAAAGAAATAATCATCAATAATACTTTCACCAGTTCCATCATTAACAGTCCATTCTCCATATTCATTAGGCAAAGATATTACAGTTACATTTTCAACCTTAACAAGCATACCTTCATATTGTTCAGCGTCCAAAGAACAACCACCTTCTAAATCTGAAGTAGAAATAGATGTAGCCTCAATAATATTTCCTTGAGATAAAACTGCACTT
>CAYTPF010000115.1:0-5038 GCA_964439775.1 uncultured bacterium
AATGATCCAATACTTGAAGTCAAGATTTTATTTTTATCATTATTTGCAATTCTTTTTGATAAAATTAAAGATTTAACTGAATTATTTTTTTTATACAGTAAGTTAAATTGAATTAAATCTAGTACTATTTTTTCATAGTTTTCTTGTTTTTCAGCAAAATTTAAAAAAGCATTAGATATATTATTAATATTAGTCATTAAGCTTAACTTTGCCCATATTCATTAATTGTATCTTCAATCATTGATTGATGATCATCTTTATTTAATGATTTTTTAATGATTTTTTCTGCAGCCAAAACTGAAAGATTTGTAACTTCTTGTTTTATCTCAGAAACTACTTTATCTTTTTCCAATTGTATTTGCTCTTTAGCTTTTTCTAATAAACTATCATATTGCGCTTTACCATCTTCTTCAAGTTTATTTTTCAATTTGTCACCAGCTTCTCTTGCTTTAGAAACAATTTCTTGAGCTTCTTGTCTAGCTTCATTTAATACTTCCTCATTTTTGACAGCTTGTTCCTCAGCTTGGGCAGTGACTTTCTCAGCTTTAGATAGAGATTCTTCAATTTGTTTTTCTCTAGCATCAAGAGCATCCATTAATGGACCCCAAGCCTTCCATTTTAAAACAAATAGTAAAAATAAGAATGTTACTATAGTCCACAATGTTAAGCCTGTATTTGGCATAAGCCAATCATTAATCCAACTACCTTCACCACCTCCAGCAAAAATGAAGTTTATACTCAATATATAAATAAAGTATTTAAATTTATTCATATATGTTTTATCCAACTACAGCAAGAATGCAAACAACTAAAGCTATAATAGCAACACCTTCTAAAAGGAATAAAGGTAAGTTTACAGCACCGCTAATATCTTTTGCAGCCTCAGGTTGTCTTGAAATAGCATTCGCTGCTGCAGAAGCAAACATACCAATACCTATAGCTGCACCTATTACAATCATTCCAGCTCCTAATGGTGCATAGGCTGCTCCAGGATTAGCTGCAAAGACTGTAGATAGTGTTACCATACTTAACATAGTTTTTCTTAAAAATGACATTTTTTTCTCCTTATTATTAATGATCTGCATGAATTGCCATACCAATAAAAACGCATGACAATAGCGTAAATACATATGCTTGTACTAAACTAACAATTATTTCTAAACAATAAATTGCAGTATTTAGAAGAACTGCAATAAATCCGGCAAATAAACCTACTGAATAAGATAATTCAGCATTGGCAACACCTTGAGCAACGTTGACTCCATTACCTAAAATAATAGGTAAAGCAAAAATTGCTACCATTCCTATATGACCAGCAGTCATATTTGCACCAAGTCTCATTATAAGCGCAAAAGGCTTAACAAACATTCCTATTATTTCAATAGGAATTAATATAATTAAAACAGGCGCAGGGACATTACTAGGAACCATATTTTTCCAATGACCAATAAATCCATGTTTTTTTACTCCAGCAATTATAATTGCAAAAAATGTTATAGTTGCTAGACCTAGAGTTACACCAAAATTACCCGTAGCAGTTGAGCCAGCTCTACTTGCTTTTGTTCCATCTACTTCTATAAATTCAAAAAAAGGTACTAAACCTAATAAATTAGTTGTTAAAATAAATACAAAAAATGTCATAGCAATAGGTGTCCATGTCCTCGAATAATTTTTGCCAATATTTGGAACAACAATTTCTTTATTAATAAAATCCATTAAAACTTCAAAAATCTGAGATAATCCTTGGGCCTTTGCATTAATATTTTGACGATATTTTCTAGTTCCATACAATGCCAAAAACAATGTTACAAATGATGATATAAGAAGCATAATAACATGTTTTGAAATTTTAATATTCTCAGTTAGTGAAATAGATTTAGATGGATTATTATCAGCAACGTGATGAAGGATAATATTACCCCAACCTGTAAATTCACCAGATGCTGCTAACATCATTGAAGATAAACACGTAATTAGTACTATAAATTTAATGCTAAAGTTCATTCGTATTTATTTTTTTTGACTTACAATACCTTCTATAAAATGAAACAAAACAAAATTAAAACACCCAGATATAATAAATATCTTAGGATTTGAGATACTAAAATTATAAATAAAAATATATATAAACATTGAAATAAATAATAATTTTAAAATAAATATAAAAAAATGGTTTTTAAAATGATTATTTTTAAAAATAAAAATGTCGTTTATATATAAATAGATTGGTATTAAACAGATAAAAGTAATGATTATATTAAACAAATAAATCATTTGTTGATTTGTCTGTAAAGATCATACAATCCAAAGCAAGAACCTATAATTAAAAATCCAATAAGCCAAAAAATATTATCATATTTATAAAATAATAAATATCCAATAATTCCAAAAAATAACATTGAACCTAGTATGCTAGAAGATGCTGCTATTGCTTTTTGCAAGCCATTATTGAAAAAGCTCATTTTGAAAAGATTTCTATTTATTACTTTCTGTTGAAGCTTTTGTATTATCAGAATTTTTTAGCATATTAACTACTCCATCAAATTGAGCACCCTCTTCTATTACTAATACCTTGGCATTTAAATTGCCTGTTAAATATGCACTGTTTCCCAAAGTTACTTTATCATTAACTATTAAGTCTCCATCTACTTTCCCACTAATTTGAGCATCTTTGGCAATGATATTACCTTTTACATATGAACCCTTTGCGGTTCTAACTGTCCCTTGAGACTCTAATTTACCTAAAATTTTTCCATAGATAAGAATACTTCCACTTACTTTTACATCTCCAGTAATTTCTACTTCTGGAGATAAAATTGAACTAATTTGATTGTCTTGTTTCATTCGTTGATATATCCTTTTTTTTATAAATTTCAATAAAATCTCTAGGATCTAATATTTCAGTATTTTTCCACATTTCAAAATGTAGATGTGGTCCATCAGTTATACCGCTTTCACCTATATAACCAATTATATCACCTTTTTCTACTAGATCTCTAGGATATACTAAATTTTTATCATTATGTCCATATAAAGAAAAAATATTATTAGGATGAGATAAGATGATAGTATTGCCTAAATCTTCCATATTTCCACTAAAAACCACTATGCCTCGATATGGAGCTGCAATTTTTTCACCCTTTTTTGCTGCTATGTCAATGCCAGTATGCTGATGATCTTTATTGTCCAAATCGATTCCTTGAGTTACATATCCATCTATTGGAGGCATTAAAGAATTTAATATTTCTGAGTTTTGAAAATATTGATTTATAAGTTCATGATGATTAGGGTATTTGGCTATTAGACTATCATTATCAAAATCTCTAATAACATCCAAAGTAAAATTATTTATTTTTTTTAATTTATATAATTTATTTGTTAAATCATCGTATCCTGAGACTCTTAAAATACCATAAATTGAAAATAAAAAAAATATTACTAAAACAAATGAGAATATTTTTAAAAATATAATTGAAATTTGAAATGACTTTCTAAAAGAGTCATCATCTGAAATTATCCAAAATGTATAGTTTTGCTTTTTCAATTCGTTTAGAGTTTTTTAAAAATTAATTTAAATTAGAAACTAATTCTAAAATTCGATTTAAGTCTTCTTCTGATAGCAAATCAATAGTAATTTTCCCTAAACCGTTTTTATTTTGTTTTATTTTAACTTTTGTACCAAATGCAGCTCGTAAATTATCTTCATATAATTGTAAATGTTTAGAATTTTTATTTTTTGTTGGTTTATTTTTTGAAGTTAAATTTTTATTTAGCATTTTTGAAGCAATTTTTTCAACTTGACGAACACTTAAACTTTCATTTTTTATCCTATGGAATAAGCTTTCCATTTTTTTTGATTTTGTTAAGCCTCTAAATTTAAGTAAAGCTCTGGCATGTCCTGCTTGAATTGAACCATTTTGCAAGCTTAGTTGTATTTCTTTGGGCAATTTTAACAATCTTAAAGCGTTCGTTATTGTAGTTCTAGCTTTTCCTACTTTTTTAGCAATGTTTTCTTGAGATAGATTATATCTTTCTTTTAAAATTAAGTAGCTTTCCGCTTCCTCTATAGGATTTAAATTTTCTCTTTGGATATTTTCAATTAGAGCTAATTCTAGCATGGATGAATCATTTTCTATATTTATAATATAGCAAGGTATTGAATCTAAACCAGCTTTTTTAGAAGCCCTCCAGCGTCTTTCGCCAGCAATAATCTCATATTTATCACTCTTTGTTTTTCGTACAGTTATTGGTTGCAAAACACCATTAATTTTAATTGATTGGGCTAAATCTTGAAGAGCATTTACCGCTTTTTTACTATTAAAATCTATTCTAGGTTGATTTTGGTTTGGTATAATAGAATCAATGGATATATTATTATCAATATATTCATCACTTCCTGTTTCATAATCAGGAATAAGTGCTTTTAATCCTTTTCCTAAGCCTTTTTTAGGCATTTATTTTTAATATTTCTGAAGCTAAATTCATGTAGTTTTGGGCTCCGGTAGATGTAGCATCATATAGTAATATTGGTTTGCCATGACTTGGAGCTTCTCCTAGCCTTACATTCCTCTGAATAAAGGTATCGTATACTTTATTTTGAAAATATTCTTTTACTTCATTTACAACCTGTTTTGATAAATTCAACCTATTATCAAACATAGTAATTAAAATACCTTCAATTTCTAAATCTTCTTTAATAGTTTTTTTCTTATGTTTTTGAATTAAACGAATTGTATTTAATAATTGAGAAAGACCTTCTAAAGCATAATATTCACATTGGATTGGAATTAAAACTGAATTTGCTGCCATTAAAACATTTACGGTTAGTAATCCAAGAGATGGTGGGGTATCAATAATAATATATTTATATTTTCCCATAACTGATTCTAAGGCAGTTTTTAGCATCATTTCTCTAGCTAACATGCCAACTAGTTCTATTTCTGCACCAACTAATTGTGAATTTGCTGGCAAAACATCTAAAAATTTCAATTCTGTATTTTTAATAACTTCACCAATATTATGCTTTCCAATTAAAACA
>CAYTPF010000116.1:0-951 GCA_964439775.1 uncultured bacterium
TGGAGATTTAGATAATTGTGTTGATACTCCAAATACTGATCAGTGGAATTATGATGGTGACTCTCAAGGTGATGCTTGTGATGATGATGATGATAATGATGGTGAAACTGATGATTTAGATAATGATGATAATAATGAGTTTGTATGTCATGATTATGATGAAGATAGTTGTGATGAGTGTTCTTCAGGTACATTAGAAGATGTATCATCTGATGGTGATGATTTTGATGCTGATGGTACTTGTGATGCAGGTGATCCAACTCCATATGGTGGAATTGCTTTAACTTACGGTGATATAGAAAGTGGAAGTATTGCTGATGGTACTCCTGGAACATTGGATATTTTATATAATAGTAGTGTAGATGTGCACGGATTCCAATTTACTATTAGTGGAATAGATTTAATTGGTGCTACATCTGGTTTGGGTACTGTTAGTGTGAGTCAAAATACTGGTAATGTTTTAGGTTTCTCTTTCACTGGTAATACTCTTCCAGCAGGTGATGGGACTTTGGTTACATTATTATTCCAGGCTCAAGGTGGTACTCCTGATGCTTGTATGTCAGATGAGATAGTTTCAGCTGATGAAGGTAATCAAATAGCTTCTGAAGGTGCTGGATGCATATCAGTTCCTGCAGGTATATTGGCCGCTCCAGATGGTCTTGTTGCTGTGGGTGGACGTAATGAGGTGCACTTAAGCTGGAATGCTGTTGAGTTTGCAGCTTCATATAATGTATTTAGAGATGGTGCATTTGTAGGTACAACTACAGGTACATCATACACTGATCCTGAAGGTGGTGGTTTTGGTCTTGGCTATAGTGAAGAGTATTGTTATACTGTAACTACAACCAATGCTTCTGGTGTTGCAGGTGATCATTCTGATTCTGCTTGTGCTACTACATTACCATACGTACTTGTTGGTTTAGATGTAGCAGTTGATCCAGTAAATGAATT
>CAYTPF010000116.1:1051-5014 GCA_964439775.1 uncultured bacterium
GATATTTGTACAAATGGTTAATTTCTGGTCAATATCAGGATACCAGTTTGATGTAAATATTGATGATAACTTTACAATAGTGGGTGTAGATGATGCTAGCTCAATGCTTGATGCGCAGTATAGTAATGGTAGAGTGATTGGTTTCTCAATGACAGGTGAGCTTATTTCACCAAATCCACAGGGCGCATTGTTAGCTGTTTTAGCTTATTCTGAAGCTAATACAGAATTCGGTGGAACGTTTGGTGTAAGCTTATCAGACTTTACTTTTGCTGATGAGAATTTCTTAGGATTGAATGTATGTGATATGGACTTTAACCCATTAAATGGTTGTGATGTATCTACAACATTTGATTATTCTAATGATTGTAATGCTGAGGACTTTGGTACAGCATATAGAGATAGCTGTGATGATTGTGTAGGCGGTTCAACGGGCTTAGATGAAGACTATAATGATCCAGATTCAGATGGCGTTTGTAATGATGGTGCTACAAATGGTGAAGCTGATAACTGTCCAGATGATTCAAATGCAGATCAGGCTGATAATGATGCTGATTTATTAGGTGATGTTTGTGATCCTGATGATGATAATGATTTATGTTTAGATGAAGAAGATGATGATCCGATGGTAGATAATGGTAACTATGATGGTGATGAGAATGCTAATGATTGTGACTCTGATGATGATAATGATGGAGTTGCTGATGGTGATGACTCTGATCCATTAAATGAGAATGAATGTTCTGATACTGATGGTGATAGCTGTGAAGACTGTTCATCAGGTTCTTATGACCCATCAAATGATGGACTAGATAATGAGTCTGATGGTTTATGTGATATTGGTGATATCGATGATGATAATGATGGTTGTTTAGATGATAATGATGAAGATCCTATGGTAGATAATGGTAACTATGATGGTGATGAGAATGCTAATGATTGTGATGCTGATGATGATAACGATGGTGTAAATGATGATTTTGATGATGATTCATTGAATGAGTTTGTATGTTCAGATGATGATGGTGATAGCTGTGAAGACTGTTCATCTGGTTCTTATAACCCATCTAATGATGGATTGGATAATGATGCAGATGGTGCTTGTGATCTTGGAGATGATGATGATGATAATGATACTTGTTTAGATGTTGAAGATGAATCTCCATTTGAATGGGATGGTAACTATGATGGTGATGAAAATGCTAACGATTGTGATGCTGATGATGATAATGATTCTGTTTTAGATGGTGATGACTCTGATTCATTAAATGAGTTTGTATGTTCTGATACAGATGCAGATACTTGCGAAGACTGTTTATCTGGAACATATAATCCTTCAAATGATGGTGATGATTTTGATATAGATGGTGCTTGTGATGCTGGTGATCCAACACCTTATGGTGAGGCAACATTAACATTTGGTGAGATACAAGGTGGAAGCTTTGCAGATGATCAAAATGGAACAATAGAAATTAGATATACAAGTACTGTAGATATCCATGGATTCCAATTCAATATAAGTGGAATGGATATTGCAGGTGGTTATTCTGATTTAGGTACTGTTAGTGTAAGTCAAGGAACAGGAAATGTTATTGGATTCTCATTCAATGGCGATTTCTTGCCTGAGCCTGAGGGTACATTGGTAACATTATTCTTTGCTCCAAAAGGTGATGATAATGATATCTGTATGAGCAATGAAATAATTTCAGCTGATGATGGCTTCCAAATATCTTCAACAGGTGCAGGATGTACATATGTACCAGCTAGTATCTTACCTGGTCCTGATGGTCTTGTAGCTGTAGGTGGGCGTAACGAGGTTCACTTAAGCTGGAATGAGGTTGAGTTTGCAGCTTCATATAATGTATTTAGAGATGGTGCATTTGTAGGTACTACTACAGGTACATCTTATACTGATCCTGAAGGTGAAGGCTTTGGACTTGGTTATAGTGAAGAGTATTGTTATACAGTAACTACAACTAATGCATCTGATCTTGATGGTCCTCATTCAGATGAAGCTTGTGCAACTACATTACCATATGTACTTGTTGGCTTGGATGTAGCAGTTGATCCAATAAACAAATTGATATTTGTACAAATGGTTAATTTCTGGTCAATATCAGGATACCAGTTTGATGTAGAAATGGATGATAACTTTACTATATTAGGTGTTGATACTGAAAGTTCAATGCTTGATGCTCAGTATAGTAATGGTAGAGTAATTGGTTTCTCATTGACAGGTGAACTGATTTCACCAAATCCACAAGGTGCATTGTTAGCTGTTTTAGCTTATAGTGAAGGAGAAAACAGTGAGTTTGGTGGAACATTTGGTGTGAGTCTATCAGACTTTACATTTGCTGATGAAAATTATTTAGGATTAAATGTATGTGATATGGATTTCAACCCATTAAATGGTTGTGATGTATCTACTACATTTGATTATTCTAAAGACTGTAATGCTGAGGACTATGGTTCTGCATTTAGAGATAGTTGTGATGATTGTGTAGGTGGTTCAACTGGTCTAGATGAAGACTATAATGACCCAGATTCCGATGGTATATGTAATGATGGTGCTACAAATGGTGAAGCTGATAACTGTCCAGATGTTGCAAATGAAGATCAAGCTGATTGTGCTGCAGATGATGATGGTTTAGGTGATGCATGTGATGATGACGATGATAATGATGGTTCATTAGATGTTGATGATTCAGATTCATGTAACAGCTTTGTATGTTCTGATCTAGATGGTGATACATGTGAAGACTGCTCATCAGGTTCATTAGATTTAGATAATGATGGTCCAGATGCAGACTCAGATGGTATGTGTGATTACAGTGATGTTGATTTAACATTATTAGATGGTAACAATCTAGTTAGTTTCTGGGCATTGCCAGAAGATACTGGAATTGAATCAATGTTTGCTTCACTTGGAACAGATATTATAGCTGTTATTGGTGAAGGTGTTGTTGCTGCTCAGGCTGCTGAAGACTTCTGGGTTGGAAGTTTAGCTGGTATTGATGCTGCAGATGGATATTGGGTTAAAATGGAAACAGCTAGAGATCTACAGACTATAGGTGTTCCAACAGCTCCAGTAACCTATACAGTGCATGAAGGTAATAACCTTGTATCATACCCATATTCAGTGGATCAGTCTGTTTCATCTGCTCTAGCAGGAACTTCTTTAGATGGTACTTTAACTTCATTAGTTGGAGAAGGTGTTGCTGCTTCTTATGTAGATGGATTAGGTTGGGTTGGTTCATTGACTGATTTTGAAAGAGGAAAAGGATATTGGATGGTATCTAGTGCTGAGGTTGATGGTTTTGAATATAATGCTCCAGCATTAGGTCGTAATGATCAAGTATCTCAAACTGAATTACCTACTGTAGCTGAAGAGTTTAGTTATATACAATCTACTACTCAAGCATTTTATTTTGTAGATGAGGTATCTATTAATGATATGCCAATTGAGTATGGTGATTGGATTCTTGCTTATAATAATGATGTAGTTGTTGGTGCAAGAATGTGGACAGGTGAAATGACTGATATTCCTGCAATGGGTTATGATTCATATGAAAATACTATTGGATACTGTGAAGCTGGTGATATTCCTCAGTTTAAAGTATATCGTAGTGGTACTGGTGAAATGATTGATGTATATGCATCAAATGTACCTGAATGGGACAATGTTGGAGTTTATACAATTGGCTCATTAACAGATGTTATCATCCCTGAAGAGGTTACACTTGGTAATGCTTATCCAAATCCATTTAATCCTACAACAACTATAAATTATAGTATTCCTGAAAGAATGGACATAAGTCTTGAAATATATGATATTACTGGAAGATTGGTATCTGAGCTGGTTAGCGGTGAGTTTGATGCTGGCGTTTATAATATTAAATGGCAAGCAGCTGATCAATCAAGTGGTATCTATTTTATAAGAATGGTAGCTGGAAATACTGTTCATAA
>CAYTPF010000117.1:0-4981 GCA_964439775.1 uncultured bacterium
CCAGATGCTGAAGAAGATGATGGTAGTTGTGCATATGTAGAGGATTGTTTAGGTGAATGTGGTGGAGATGCAGTAGTTGATGATTGTGGTGTATGTGATGGTAACAATTCTGATCAAGATTGTGCTGGAGACTGCTTTGGTGATGCTGTTGAAGATTTGTCTGGTGAATGTTGTTATGAAGCTGATCTAGATGCTTGTGAAGAGTGTTATGGAGATGCTACAGATCCATCTGATTGTGTTCAAGATGGATTTAGATTAGATATTACTAATGTTGACCTAGATGAGGGTACATTAAGTATTTTAATGAATAATGAATCGCCTGTGGCAGGCTTCCAATTTGATATGTCTGGAGTTACTATTACAGGTGCATCTGGTGGAAGTTCCGAGGCAAACGGTTTTACTGTTTCAAGTGGGCCAAGCACTGTTGTAGGTTTTTCATTGACAGGTTCTACAATTGCTCCAAGCAATGCTGTTCTTGTTAATTTAAGTATAGTTGATCCGGGTGATGTGTTTTGTATAGAAGATGCTATTTTATCTGATTCAAATGGATTGGCATATAATGTTGAAATTGGAGATTGTTTTGATAGTTTTGGTTGTACAGACTCAGATGCATGTAATTTTGATCCGGATGCAATAATTGATGATGGAAGTTGTGAGTATGAAGAAGATTGTTTGGGTGAATGTGGTGGTGATGCTGTGATCGATGATTGTGGCGTATGCGATGGTAACAATGCTGATCAAGATTGTGCTGGAGACTGTTTTGGTGATGCTGTAGAAGATTATTATGGAAATTGCTGTTATGATGATGATTTAGATGTATGTGGAGAATGTAATGGTGATGCTACAGATCCATCTGAATGTGGATGTGATGGCCCGACTACTCTTTCTTTAGGTAGTGCTTCAGTAAATGCTGGTGATTTATTTGATATTGATTTAAGTTTGTGTAATGATGATTTTGTTGCGGGTCTTGAAGTAAATATCCAGGACTCACCAGGTCAATTAGATGTTGTTGATGTTGTTGCATCGGATAGGTTGGCTGGTTTTACAATATCTTGGAATGCTCAGCCTGATGGTTCATTTACAATGGTTGCATTTAGTTTATCAGGTGACGAAGTTGCACCTGGAACTGGGCCTCTTGCTTATATAACATATGAATCTACTAGTATATATCAATCAAATATTTCCGTAGATTTCTCATATTCTGTTTTAGCTGATGCCTCGGCAAATGAGATTGAGCATGGTACTGAAGGTGGTATAGTTCAGGTATCAGGACAAGAGCCTCCTCCTGAGCCTCCATTGCCTCCAACTGGGGTAGAGGTTGAAGGAGCTGATAGTGAGGTATCTATAAGTTGGGATTCATCATTTAACACTGATTATTATAATATATATAGAGAAGAAGGATCAACTGGAGGTGGATTTGTACAAGGATGCAATGATCCTGGGGCAAATAATTATAACTCTAATGCTGATGGATGTAATGAAAATAACCCTCAAGATTTTTCATGCTGTGATTATGATGGCGGTGGCCTATGTGTAGGAAATTGTGGTACTATAGGGGCAGATGGTAGCTGTTACTGTGATGAGTTGTGTGTAGATTTTGGAGACTGTTGTGATGATGCATGTTCTGAGTGTGGATATTGTGGAAGAGAATTAACTGAATTGTATAATGATACACATAATGAGTTTGGACAGCGTATTGATGGGCATGGTAATGTTATTAATTATTTCACATTAAATCATAATGTACAAGAAAATACAATATCAGTCAGCAGAGAATTTGAATTAATTGCTAGTGTAGCCTCTACGGATTATCTTGATTTAGATGTTACTAATGGTACAGAATATTGTTACTATATTACAGCTGTAAACGTAGCAGGAGAATCAGGGCAGTCTGCAACAGTTTGTACTACACCGGATGGTCCAGGATTGCCTCCTACTAATTTAACTGCTGAGGGAGAGCTTGGCAATATTCACTTAGAATGGGAAGAACCTGAAAATGGTGGTGGTCCAGGTGGCTCTGGTGAAGTTACAATAGAAATTTTAACAGATGATTATCCAAGCGAAACATCTTGGGCTATCGTAAATGAATCTGGTCAAGTTATCGCTGGAATAAATGCAGGAGAATTATCTGTACCAGCTAATCTTGAAACTTGGGATGTTTTATTGGATGCTGGAAATTATACATTTACAATTTATGATTCTTGGGGTGATGGAATTTGTTGCAGCTATGGTTATGGTTACTATAATGTATATCTAAACGGAAATAATATAGGTAATGGTGGCCAATTCCAATCACAGGAAAGTGTTAGCTTTAATACTTCAGGATTTGTTTCATCAATAGTTTCAGGAGCTTATGTTGAGCCTCATGGATATTCAAAAGGTGCTATAATTGATAGCTGGCAAGATTTTGAAGTTGAATATACAGTTCAAGAATTTGCGGATGTAGATAGAGATCTTCTTGGATATAATGTTTATAGAGATGGAAGTTTCCTTGCGAGTACAGATGTCACAGAGTATGATGATAGTGCTGTAACAGCAGGTGTTGAATATTGCTATACAGTAACGGCTGTATATGATGAGGGTGAATCAACTGATTCTAATGAGGCATGCGATTCAGCTATTGATCCAGGAAGTATTGTAGAGCTTAGTATTTCAAATGGCTTTACAGATGTTGGTGGAACTGATGAAATTAGTATAAATATGAATAATGAAGATCCTGTAGCTGGGTTCCAATTTGTAATTGATTTTGATCCTAATATTGCATCTGTTTTATCTGTTGAAACAACTGATAGAACTGCTGGATTTACTGTTTCAGAAAATAATGGCATTGTTGTTGGATTTAGTTTAACCGGTGCAACAATTTCAGCTGGGACTGGATCAATTTTAAATGTAATTGTGGAAGGTGAAGCACCTGGCAATGCTGAGTCTTGTTTAGAGGATGTGGTTTTATCTGATGCAGGTGGTGCTGCAATGTTGAGTCAATCAGAGTGTGGTAATTTCTCAGTGGATGATATTCCTCCACCAGATGCTATCGAGTTATCTGTAGGAGATGCTGTAGTTTCAATGGGTGGTTCAACATCCTTTGGAATTGGAATGGATAATGATGTAGCTGTTGGAGGTTTTCAATTCAATTTAAGTTTTGACCCTGAAATTGCATCATTGATTTCTGTTGAAACTACTGGAAGGACTGCTGGATTTACAATTTCTGAAGGTAATGGTACTATTTTAGGATTTAGTTTGACTGGTGCTAGTATTGACCCCGGAACAGGAGCAATTGTTACTATTACGGCTTCAGGTGATATAGCTGGTACTGCATCTAGTTGCTTATCAGGCATTGTATTGTCAGATCCTTTTGGTGCTGGATTGCCTGTGGATGCTGATTGTGGTTCATTCACAGTTGAAGAAGGAGATGTAACATCTCCACCATACAATGTCACTGCAAACGGTGGTGATAATGAAATTTCAATTGAATGGGATTGGGATCAAACTGATTTTAACTGGTCAGATGGTAGTATGTCAAGGTCTACGGTTGATCTTTCAATAAACTATGTTGATGCTACTACCATAGAGCTTGGAATGTCAAATTCTGAGCCTGTTGCAGGTTTTCAAATGACTATGGAATCTGATATTGCTGGATTTACTGTTACGGGTGCAAGTGGTGGTAGAGCAGCTGATGCAGGCTTTACAATGTCAACGAATGTTTCAGGTACTGTATTAGGATTTAGTTTAACTGGAGCGACTATTCCTTCAGGAGATGGTGTTTTAGTTTATGTTAGCATTGATACAGAAGGTGATGATGGATGTGTTGATATTGCTGGCCCAGTATTTTCTGATGCTAGTGGTTCAGCTTTAGATGTTGATTCTGGAGATACATACTGTATTGGTGAGGTTCCACCTACATATGGATGTAATGACCCTGCAGCAGATAACTATGAGGCGGGCGCTGATGGATGTTCAGATGATCCAAATGATTTTAGTTGTTGTGAATACCCTGAGTGTTGTTCAGATTCAGATGCATTAAATTATGACCCATCATGTAACGATGGATGTGATGATTGCTGTATCTTTCCTGATGAGGTTTCATTTAATGTATATCGTGATGGTGGATTATATGTAGCTGATCTTGGATCTAATGCATACACAGATTCAGGTCTTGGATTTGAGGAATCACATTGTTATACAGTTACAGCTGTATTGAATGATATGGAATCATCTCAATCTAATGAGGCTTGCGCAACAACAAACGCAGAGCCTGAGATTGAGCCAGTTAACTTTGTTGTAGATATAAATGAAACTGGTGAAAGTCAATTAATCATCATTCAAGATATATTGGGCGATGAGGTTTCTATCGGTGACGAGATTGGTATTTTTGATATGAATGGTGTTGTCGAATCTTGTAATCCAGATGCTGGTTGCGATAGCCCAGAATATGGAGAGGTTCTTGTTGGATCGGGTGTTTGGCTAGGTGAACAGTTAGAAATTTCAGGTATATTATCAATTGATCTATCTGACTTTAATGGCCCTGTTTTAAATGGTGCGGTTGAAGGTAATGATATCGTATTTAAATTCTGGGATGCAAGTGAAGATACTGAGTTTGATGTAAGTGCTGAATATTCAACAGGTTCAGGTGAATGGGGAGATTTATTTACAGCTGCAACATTAGAGCCAGTATATTCAGTAACACAAGAGATTCAAATTAATGCATTTATGTTAAATTCATTTTCATTGAATCTATCTTTAGAGGATGCATCAATTGAAAGTGTATTTGGTGATATCCCAGTGCTAGTTATGGGTAATGATGATGGTGATTTTTATGTTCCATCATTTGGTGTAGATCAGATTGGTAGTTTAGCTACAGAAGATGGATATGATTTATTCCTATCAGGAGCTGATGATTATACATTAACTGTAGAAGGCCTTCCAGTTGATCAAACAACCGGCTTAACCATTGAAGCTTTCAAACTTAATATGCTTCCATATC
>CAYTPF010000118.1:0-4956 GCA_964439775.1 uncultured bacterium
TAAATTTTTCAATTAATTTATTTATTGTATCTGACATTATTGGGTCTAATCCAGCTGTTGGCTCATCATAAAACAAATAATCTGGATTAAATGATATTGCACGAGCAATACCAACTCTTTTTTTCATACCTCCAGATAATTCTGATGGCATTAAATTATTAGTATCTTGCATACCAACTTCTTTTAAACTATCATTAATTCTTTTCTGTAAATCTTTTTGGTTTAGATTTTCTAAACGATCTAAAGCGATATAAATATTATCATTCACTGTCATAGAATCAAATAAAGCACCCGATTGAAATACCATCCCTATTTTTGATCTTACTTGCTGTAATTGACTGTAGTTTAAATCATTAATTGATTCACCATCAATTTCTACAAATCCCTTATCTGGCCGAAGTAAACCTAATAAATGTTTTAATAAAACTGATTTTCCAGAACCACTCTTTCCAATTATAACAACACATTCTCCACTATTTATTTTAAAATCAACTCCATTTAAAATAACTTTATCGTTAAAACTTTTATGTATTTTTGAAACTTTTATCATAATAATAACGCTGATATTATATAATCAAGCACAACAATCATCACACAAGATGCAACAACAGTAACAGTAGTTGCTTCTCCAACACCTTGTGCACCTCCTTTTGCCCTGTACCCTTGGAAACAAGCTATAGATGTAATAGTGAAACCAAAGAAAATTGATTTAATTATACCTAGAAAAGCATCAAATGGATGAAACCATGTTTTAAACCCTTTAAAAAAATCATATGTTGAAACATCCATTGATATAGTCGCAGAAAACCATCCACCAAATATTCCAAAGAAACTTGCAATAATTACAAGTATTGGAAACATAAAAACACCCGCAACAATTCTTGGGAAAACTAGGTATAAAACAGGATTAAACGAAAGCGACTCTATAGCATCAATTTGTTCAGTTACTCTCATAGTTCCAATCTCAGCTGCAATTGTAGCACCCACTCTACCAGTCAAAACCAAAGCTGATATTACAGGTGCAAGCTCTAAAAGGATGGATTCACCAACTATGCTCCCAACGAACCATGTTGGTGTCCAACTTTCAAATTGGTATGCAGATTGAACTGATGTGACCATACCTGAGAAAATAGCTGTTAAAATAACTATAGGAATCGACTTAGCTCCTATTATCATCATCTGATCAAAGGTCAGATTAATATAATCTTTCCATTGTTTAGGATATTTAAAAATTTGAGTTATTAATAATACATATTCACCAAAAGTAGTAAAAACAACATTAAAAAAATTAAGTGGTGTAAAAAAAAATCTATACATAATTGCAATAACTATTCTTCTAGATCGCTAATTTGAATTTTAAATTCACCGATATCTTTAAAATCTCTATATACAGATGCATAACGAATAAATGAAATCTTATCTAATTTTTTCAACTCTTCCATAACTAATTCACCTATTTCAGAAGAATAGACCTCAACATTAGATAAACTACTGATTTTTTCTTCAATATTTTTAATTGAATCTAATATCATTTCTTCAGAAACTGGACGTTTATTGCAAGCTACATTAAAACTATGCTGCAATTTCTGTCTATCAAATTCTTCTCTTGTTCCATTCTTTTTTACAACTTTTATTGGAGTATTAGCAATATACTCATAAGTAGTAAATCGAAAGCTACAATTCAAACATTCTCTACGCCTTCTAATACAATTTCCTGTTTGAATTGTCCTAGAATCAATCACCTTTGAATCTAAATGATTACAATTTGAACAATACATTATTAATTTTGATATAGTGGGAATGAATTAGACAATTCCACAACCTCTTTTTTTACTTGTTTATAAATAACTTCATTATCAATGTTACTAATAATCCTATCTATTTGCTTAGCAATTATTTTCATTTCATTTTCTGCCATTCCTCTTGTTGTTAATGATGGAGTACCAATTCTTATACCACTAGTTACCATTGGACTCCTTTGATCAAAAGGCACCATGTTTTTATTAGTCGTTATTCCAACAGATTCAAGACTATTTTCAGCTTTTTTACCTGAGACATTTTTTGAAGTTAAATCAATCAATAATAGATGTGTATCAGTACCACCAGACACCAATTCATAACCTAAAGACAAAAATTCTTGCTCAAAAGCTTTTGCATTTAATAATATTTGCTTGCAATATTTTTTAAAATCCTCAGATAGAGCCTCTTTAAATGCTACAGCTTTACCTGCAATTACATGCATCAATGGTCCACCCTGCACACCTGGCATAATCGAGCTATCAATCAGTTCAGAAATATTTTTAACTCTACCTGACTTAGGCGCAACTACGCCCCATTTATTTTCAAAATCATTACCTAATAGTATTATCCCTCCTCTAGGTCCTCGCAAAGTCTTATGCGTTGTAGATGTGGCTATATCACAATAAGGAAATGGAGATGGATGCAAATTTGCTGCAATCAATCCAGAAGGATGAGCGATATCAGCCATCAAATAAGCACCTACACTATCAGCAATTTCTTTAAATTTTTCAAATTCAATAAATCTTGGATATGCACTCCCGCCACATATTATTAACTTGGGAGATATTTGTTTAGCAATCTTATAAACTTCATCAAAATCAACTCTACCTGTATTTTCTAAAACTCCATATGAATGGAAATTATACAGTTTTCCTGAAAAATTTACTGGACTTCCATGTGTTAAATGACCACCATGCGATAAATTTAAACCCAAAACAGTATCATTTGGTTTCAAAAAAGTCAAAAACACCCCCATATTTGCCTGAGATCCAGAATGAGGTTGAACATTAGCATATTCACATTTAAATAGCCTTTTTAATCTTTCTTTTGCTAAATTTTCAACTTCATCTACATGCTCACAACCACCATAATATCGACGACCTGGGTACCCCTCAGCATACTTATTAGTTAAAACCGAACCAACAGTTTCTAATACAGATTTACTTGTGAAATTTTCAGATGCAATTAATTCCAAAGTACCTCTTTGTCTGTTTAATTCTGATTGAACAATATCATATACCTTACTATCACTTTTTCTCAAACTATCTAAATTCATCTATCTAATTTTTCTATTCTTCTTTGATGCCTATCTCCTTCAAACTTTGTAGATAACCATAAATTAATAGTTTCCATTGCCTCATCAAATGTTAAAAATCTTGCACCTAATGATAATATATTAGAATTATTATGCACCCTTGATAATTCAACAATTTCTTTCGGTCCATTGTAATAGACTGCCGCTCTAATTCCTTTAACTCTATTTGCTGCCATAGCCTCACCCTGACCAGATCCGCCTAATATAATACCCATATAATCAGAATTTTTTGATATAAATTCTGCTGCAGGTGTTATAAAATCAGGATAATCATCTAACGCATCATAAGACAATGCTCCAAAATCTCTGACTTCATATTCTTGATTTAATAACTGTTCTTTAATTTTTTCCTTTAAATCAAAACCTGCATGATCTGTAGCTAATGCTATCTTCATTACTTTCTAGTTACCTTTCTATTAATCCAATTATAACATTTACCTTCAGGCTTTGCAGATTTTTCATCTCCAAGCATGAACCAATCACCTTTAGAGGTTATATTATTTTCTTTTAGAAAATCCCTCCTAACTTTAGCGCGATAAAATCCTTTATTTATAGCCTTACTATAATCCTCGTAAGCAATTTCATATACAATCTTATCATTAAAATTTAAAGATTCACCACTGCAATCATCTGCAATTGAAAAATACACCTCAGCTCTTTGAAATAATGACTCACCATTTTCTCCAGTTTTCTCTACAGCTTTTTCAGCCCATTCTAAAGCTTTTATATAATCTTCTTGATCAATTAAAATTTTAGAAATCTCTATTGCTGTCTTGTAATTTTTATCAATCTTATATAAATCGCTATAAATATCTAACGCTAAATCATTCTGACTATTATCTAAATATATTGAACCTATTTTTTCTAATATTTTTTTATTATATCTATCATAGCTTTTCAGTTCCAAAAGGATATCTAAAGCTTCATCAGTTTTATCATTATTAATTAGACTACCAACATATTCTAATCCATATTGAATATTTGATGGATCTTTTTCCCATCGTTGCCGATCAACATCAGACACATCTTTACCCAAAGCAATATATGCAGCTTTTTTTTCTCCAATGGCAATTTTATTTGTCTTGTCTAAACTTAACCATCTATTCAACACTTCAAGCTGATCATCATAACGCTCTTCTTCTCTATATATATCACTTAATAATTTATAAATCGATAGATTTGTATCATCAAATTCCAACATTTTTTCGTAGTAATAAATCTGGTTCTCGGTATTACCCATTTTACCTTCATTCCAAGCTGTAACTTCTAATAATGATAGATCAGACGGAGTATACTTAAGACCCTGCTTGAAAATATATGATGCACTATCTAATTTGTTTAACTCAATATATGCTCTACCCATCCATTGATATATCTGCATAGCATTTCTTTTACCACACCCCATATTTATAACTTCTGAATAATTTTCTACCGCACCCACAAAATCTCTATTCTGATAATTTGTAGTTGCAAAACTAAGATAAATATCACATTCTTTATTTCGTGCTTCTCTCTCTTCTTGAGTTAGAGATGTGTCCTCCATATCCTCTGGTGGAACGCAACATATTAAAAACAATATTGTAAAATTAATAATATACTTTAAATTCATTTTCATACCTTTTATTTAAACCATTTATCTGACGAAACAATACTAATAATAAACTCTGAATATATCTCATTGTTCAAATTAATTAATTCAGAATTTCTACTACCTAATTTATAACCTAAATTGATCATACTTGTATTATTAAAATATTCCAACCCTATCCCCAATGTAATACCATAATCATAAAATGCTCTAGACCTTTCAAAATAACAACCCGACCGCAGAACTAATGTAT
>CAYTPF010000119.1:0-4905 GCA_964439775.1 uncultured bacterium
AGTTTAAAAGGTGATCATGTTGCGATTACTCGCAAAATGGTTATGATGAAATAATTCATAATTATCAAATGGAAACGGGACTCAATTGAGTCCCGTTTTTATATAAATTAAAATTTTCAATGAATTTAGTTATAATAATATTTATATTATTTTTTGAATTATCATACAGTCAAGAAATTATAGTAGTTGGTAATTCAGATATTAATAATATTGAATATATTTCTGCTTCGTTAGCTAGTATTGATGTAGATCATCGTGTTTGGGATAATTATTCAGAACAAATTTTAATTGATAGTTTATTATTAATTAAAAATTCAATTTTATTATGGGAATGTGATTCATCTATATCTAATAATATTTTAGAAAATATACATTATAATATTAATCAAAATAATTCATTTTTACTTTTTTCAAATAACATTAATAATAATGATATTTTATATTCTGCATTTGGTTTTATAAAAATTAGAGATACTTATTCAAATTCAATAAAAAATTTTTATAATGATCAAAATTATCATTTTTATGAAAATTCAAATATATCTGAGTTAAGTTGGATAGGTGATGCATATCCGAAATTTGTATATTCAGAAACAAATGCTTATTCTAGTATTCATAAAAATTTTTCTAATGGAAGAACATTATTTTCAGGATATAATCTTGATCAGGTATTAGATTTATCAATTTTCTTAAATGATCTTTTAAATGCCTATAAATCATATTATAATAAAATTGATATAAAAGATATTGATGCTTTACCTAATGATACATTATTAATTCCTATTTCTATTAACTCTGTAAATGATATTGAAGGTTTATCAATTAAAATACAATCTGATCCAGATTTTTTATATTTTATTGATATGGAATTATTAGAAGGTTCCAATATTGTTTGGGATATTAATCCATTACCTTTTGGAATTGTTGAAGTGAATGGTGCAGTTGCAAATGGTGTTATAGAAGCTGGTCAATCTGATTTAGGTTATTTAAAAGCACTTTTATATCCATCATCGACTAATAAAATATCTTTAAGAGGTATTGAAAATTTAATAACATATAGCAATGGAGAATCAAGTAGTGCGTTATTTGATAATGGTGAAATAGATATTTTATATGATTATTCTATATTAGAATTAATTCCACCATCATTAATAATGCCAGATTCAATTGGTAACATGGATATAAGTTTATCAACTGATCATCATATTACAGCAATACAATTGTGTTTAGAATATGATGCTAATATCATTGGGATTAATAATATTTCTAATACCTCTCTTATCCCCGATAGTTGGTTTGTTACATTTGTCAATCATCCTGTTAACAATATTTCTGAAATATTTTGTTTTGGTTTTGAACCAATAGGCCCTTTGAATGGTCCAATAATTAATGTTGAGTTAGAGTCATATTCTCAGTCAACATCTATTTCATCTATAAACTTTTGTGATATACTTTTAGCTGGTATAGATTCAGATAATATTGATTCATATGGTATAGATACTGAAATCATCATAGATAATCCAGATTTAATTATTTCACCATCTAGTATTATAACAGATAATTATATTGATATATTGTTTAATATTTCTAGTCATCAAGCTATATCTGGTTTTCAATTTGATTTTAATTTTGATAATAATTTAGATTTACTCAATGTCAATTTAGGAAATATGTCAACTGATTTTATGGGAAGTTGGACATTATTAAATGAAAACAAAATTAGAGTTGTTTATTTTAATGAAGAATATAATAATTTGTCCCCAATAGGCAATTTACTAACATCAAATTATTCATTTAATGAAAATGTAGATCAATTTAACTTTAATATTTCTAATGTAATTATTACCGATCAAAATTATGATGTTTTATCGGTTGATTTTAATGATTTTTATATTGAGAACCAGTTTTCAATGAATGGTGATGCTAATGGAAACTTTTCAATTGATATATATGATATTGTATTGATAGTAAGTCATATAATTGGTTTAAGTAATTTTGGCAATGCTCAAGAGATAGTTGTAGATTCTAATAATGATAGTTTTATAACTATTGAAGATATCTTAATTATATTAAATGAAATTCTAAATGAATAGATTATATGTATTTTTATATATATTAATAATTTTATCATGCAACAAAGATAAAAATGATAGTGTTTTTATTGATGAAAATGAAAATTTTGATATTAATTACAGTGTTGACTTAAACCCAACCGGAGATTTTTCACTAATTATAATTAAAGATTCAATAGAGTTTTTAGACAATGGAGATCAAATAGGTATTTTTGATAATAATGGTGTTATAGAATCATGTTTTCCTGATACTATTCCACCATGTAATTCTCCTCAATACGGGGAAACTTTAGTAGGTTCAGGTATATGGAATAATTCTCAAATGGAAATCTCTGTAATATTATCTTTGGATTTCTCATCATTTAATGGTCCAATATTAAATGGTGCAGTGAAATCAAATCCTATAAATTTGAAAGTTTGGAAAGTTCAAGATGATCAGGAATATAATACAGATATAATTTTTGAGCAAGGTGATGGAACATTCAATAGTATTCTATCAGTAATTTCTAGTATAGAATTGAAATAAATTGTTACGTTTAGATTTGATTTACAACACAAATACATAATTAAATTGTTTAGAATTTAAAAAAACATAAATATATTCAAATTATTGAATTAGTTATTTTTAAATAATATTCAATAATATAAAAAAATAGTTATTTTGATTAATAATAAATTATAATTGGGAAAAAAATGTATAATTATAAAATAAAAAATTTAGTGATAATTAATATTATTTTATTGTGCTTTAGTACTTTGATTTATGCACAAGATGTAATTTTAAGTTTAAATGGATCTGATTTGAATTATGAATCAAGCTCAGATATAGCTGGTTTACAATTTGATCATGATAATTGTGCTTCAGGTGCATCTGGTGGAGATGCTGCAGCAAATGGATTTATGATAAGTGCTAGTGAAAGTACAGTTCTTGGATTTAGTTTAACAGGTGCATTAATTCCAACTGGTAGTGGAACACTATTAGAAAATGTTGATTGTGCTGAAGATCAATTAGATAATTTTATATTCTCAGCTTCAGGAGGGACTAGTTTAACAGTTGTTTTTGATGATAGTGATGGATCTGAAGAGACTTTTTATAATGTAGAATTAGAACCAACAGGTGAATTTCAATTAGTAATTCTTGAATCTAGTATATCTATCTTAGAAATAGGTGATGAAGTAGGTATTTTTGATAATAATGGTGTTGTAGAATCTTGTAATCCTGATGATGGCTGTTCAAATCCAATATATGGAGAGGTATTGGTTGGTTCAGGTACATGGACTGGTGAACAGTTGGAAGTTTCAGCTATTGTTTCTGTTGATTTATCTGACTTTGGAGGTCCTGTTACAAATGGAGCCGTTGATGGTAATGAAGTCTCAATTAAAATTTGGAAAACTTCTGAACAAGTAGAGTATGATGTTTCTGCAAATTGGAGTACAGGCAATGGTTATTTTGGAGATTTAATATTAGCTACTAATGAATTAGAGATTGTAGAAGAGCCTGAAATAGTAATTAATGAATTTTTCTTTAGATCTGCATCAGGCACATCTGTACCAGATTATATTGAGCTTTTTAACTATGGTACAAATGATATAGATCTTACAGGTTGGACTATAATGGGTGAAGATTTAAGTGGAACAATCAGTGCTGGAAGCCACATGCTTATAGCTGGTGAAGATCCATTTTTCAATTCAGATGGTGATGAGTTATATGCTGGTGAAGATATTGATAATTCAGTTTTTGCTGATATTAGTTTAAGTTCAAGTTCAGATGAAATTGAGTTACTGGATGCAGGTGGAACTCAAATAGATTATGTAGCATATGGTGATGGATGGCCAGTGGGTAATGCAAACAGAGCACATGCCGTAGAATTAATTAATCCTTCTCTAGATAATAGTGATCCTATGAACTGGGTTTCTGCAGATTCAGATTGTTTAAGTGATTTATTATATGGTGAGGATGGAGATGATGAAGCCTTAGAGAATTTTGGTTCTCCATCAATTCAAAATTGCAGTTTTGAGGGAAGTGCTATATTAGGTTGTACTGATATCAATGCTTGTAACTTCAATTCAGATGCAACAGAAGATGATGGAAGTTGTGATTATGCTGAAGAGTATTATGATTGTGATGATAATTGTATAAATGATGAAGATAGCGATGATATTTGTGATGAGTTAGATGAATGTATCGGTGAGTATGATGAATGTGGTGTTTGTAATGGTGATGGTGTTCCTGATGGTGATTGTGATTGTGATGGTAATGTAGAAGATTGTCTAGGTGAATGTGGTGGCGATGCAATAGTTGATGAATGTGGTATATGCGATGGTAATGGAGCTAGTTATCAATGTGATGATGGATCATATGAATGTGATGCGGATGATTGTCCAGATGATAATGGTCAATGCAATTCTCAGGTTTGTTTATCTTTAGATGGTAGTAATTTAAATTATGTGTCTACATCTGATATAGCAGGGTTACAATTTGATCATGATAATTGTGCTTCTGGTGCATCCGGTGGAGATGCTGCGGCAAATGGTTTTTTAATAAGTGCTAGTGAAGGTACGGTTATAGGTTTTAGTTTAACTGGATCAGTAATTCCAGCTGGTAGTGGGACATTATTAGAGAATGTTAATTGTAGTGAAAATCAATTAGATAATTTTGTATTTTCTGCTCCAGGTGGTACGGGTTTAACAGTAGGCTTTGGTGATGGAGGTGAGCCACCTTGTGATGATGTAGATGGTGATGGTGTATGTGATGATGTGGATGATTGTGTTGGTGAATATGATGAATGTGGTGTTTGTAATGGTGATGGTGTTCCTGATGGTGATTGTGATT
>CAYTPF010000120.1:0-4870 GCA_964439775.1 uncultured bacterium
ATATACCTCAAATACGATTTAAGATCTTAAAGTACATTGAAGATTCAGATTCATGGTCAGAATTAGAACCTATCGTTTCCAATGCTATATGTGAGGATGATGGAGATGGTGATGATTATGGGCTATGTAATAGTAATTTAAATGAATGTTTAATTTCAAATTATGGAAATGACTGCAATATTATTCATACAATTAATAATACCTTTGAAGGTATATACAGTTTAAAAGCATTAGATATCTATGATAATGAGAGTGAAATTCTTGCTGAAGCAGAAGCTAAAGAGTTCTATAAAATTACATTAGAATTATATAATGGGAATAATCTAATTAGTTTTTCAGCTATGCCAACTGATAGATCACTAAGTAGTATATTCTATCCTATACAAGATTATGTAACTGGTATTATTGGACCAGGAGTTGCGTCTAGTCATATTGGAAATGGTAACTGGGTTGGGGTTATTACAGAAATCAATTCTATAATGGGATATTGGTTAAAGATTGATAATTATGACGATATCAATGAAGATGGTTTAAATAATGATGTATTAGAATTTGAAATTACTGAAGCATATCCAGTAGAAAGTAATCAAATTTACTATCTTCAATCAGGTGCAAATCTTATTTCATATATAGGTGAAGATAATTCATTAATTAATGATGTAATCAACCAACAAGATTCAAAATATTTTAAAAGCATTATTGGTGAAGGTGTTGCAGCAAGTCATCAAGATTTAAATAATGATGGAATTCCTGAATATTGGGTAGGAAACCTTGAAACACTTAATAAACAAAAAGGTTATTGGGTTATTTTAGATTTAGATAATTGTATAACTGATGGTGAAAATCCAGAATGTAGTTTAGATAATTTTGGAAATGCTATTTTAGAATTTATTTGGGAATAATTAATTATTTTTAAGCACGACTTCAATTCTCTTTATGTTATAAATACTCGTTGGAATGATATGGACTCAATGGGACATATTAACAATTCAGTATATTTATCCTATTATGAATCAGCTAGAGTAGATATGTTTAAACAATGTAATTTTAAACAGATTCCATTTATTGTAGTTGCAGCTAAAATAAACTATTTAAAACAATTACATCATCCTACAAAATTATATATAGGAAATAGAATTAGTAAAATTGGAAAAACTAGTTTTGATATTACTTCAGCAATTTTTTGCAAAAATGATGATACAGCTTTTTCTACAGCATTAATAACTTGCGTAAGTTATGATTATAAAAAAGAAAAAGCTACTCCTGTACCCAAAGTAATTAAAGATCTTGAAAATTAATCAAGAATTAAATTAATTAGCAAAATAATATCAAAAATATCAATGATGCTATCATTATTTAAATCAGCTGCCCACATAGCATATTGATCAACTTCATTTGTAACTAATATAATTTCAACTAAATTTATAATATCAATTACATCATAAATTCCATCACAATTTAAATCACCCGCATTTGGCTCTGCACAAGATCCCATATAATTCGAATTATAAGTTCCATTCCTATGCAAATTAGCTCTATACATATTCCAGTAATCTAAATTAGAACCCACTTCTTTAAAATCGATTCCAGAAATAAAATCTGTTACACCAATGAAAATTTCCAAATCTCCATCTGCATCTAAATCCTTAATCACTGGAGTAGTAGAAACACTATTACTATACTCAATTGGAAAATAGTTTAATAATGTTCCATCTAAATTAAATGCATATAGATCTCCAGAACTATTACCACATATTATTTCTGGTTCTCCATCATTATCTAAATCAGCTATAGAAGGTGATGTCGTATATTGCCCTCCTGTTTGAATTGGCCAACCAAGTAAATCTTCACCATTTTGATCTATTCCATATAAATGACCATCTTGTCCACCAAAAAAAATACCTATAGTATTGCTATTAATATCTACAATAGATGGTGAAGATGTTAACTCATACAATGTAGTATAAACAAATTTTACATTACCTGAAAAATCTAATGCATATAAATTATGATCCTTACTTGCAATTAAAATCCAATCTTCACCAAAACTTGACTTAATAATTGATGGTGATGATTTAAATTTATCCTTTGCATACATTAAAGTATCAATCTGACCATCATCATATATCATACAAACCATATCTTGAGTTTCCGTTGCTACAACAATATCATCTAGTCCATTGTCATTAATATCAGTAACAGCTGCACCATTTAAAACCTTTTCATTAATTGATGCTGGGAATCCAATTAAATCCGTTCCATCATGATTGATAGCAAAGACATCACCTGATGAAGAATACCCACTAAATACAATCTCTAACTCAGGATCTTGATCCATTTGAGATAAAACTGGTGTAGCCATTAAAAATTGATTTGCATTATAATTTAGCTCTACATTGCCTTGATGATCTAAAATATATAAGCGCTTATCTTTTGAAGTAATAACTATCTCTAATAAACCATCATTATCAACATCTCCTACAGCTGGTGATGCCCAAATATCATCATTAGCTTCAAAAGGGAATCCATCCAAACTATTACCATTTTTATCAATAACATGCAAAAAACCATTATAATCTCCAAAAATAATATCATTTGAGCCATCATTATCTATATCTACTATTGAAGGAGAAGAAACTATTTGAGAGTT
The DNA here is from genome assembly GCA_964439775.1 of uncultured bacterium. GTDB lineage: Bacteria > Fidelibacterota > Marinisomatia > SCGC-AAA003-L08. Next base: position 2,651 of record CAYTPF010000120.1, read on the forward strand.
ATTTTGTACTGGCCAATTAACTTGATTTAAATTAATGTTTACCATTATAGGAAAAATCATTTGATAAGAACAAGCATCACCATAATTATCTTCATAATCTGCATTTACAGTAATATTTATAATCTCTTCACCTAATTCAACATTATTATCTACAATTATATCTACATTAAAACTTTGACTTTCTCCTAAACTCATCAAATCATCTATATAAAATTGATTATTCAATAATTCAATTGGGGCATCTGTATCTATTGATACATTAACATTTTCAGCTAGTAGCAAATTTGAATTATTTTCTATTGTAAAACTTAATGTTGCAGATTCACCAGGATTTAACATTCCATCTAAATCATTATCATTTTGTATCGAATTTAAAGCTGGATTTAAAACTAATAAATTATCTAAAGATATATCACTTGATGAAGCCTGCAAAATATGTCTATTTTGCATTGATTGTATCAAAACAACAACTTTCATATTATCTAAATCCCAATTTTGATTAATTGGAATTAAATGTTCATATGTTTGAGATTGTCCTACATTTGTCAAACTAAATGATTCTTGAGAATAAGAACCAACAGTACAAAAGTAATCATCATCATATTTATGAGAGGTAATAAAAATAATTTGATTATTTGTTGTGTTTATTTGACTAGTTACATTTATTTCAGCTTCAACTATTATATTATTACCACAATTAGATATATTTGAGCTTGAAGAAATACTTAAAGGACTATTATTATTAACTAATTGATTGTATCTACTTAAATAAGTTGGATACATATCTCCACCCCCACCTACAGATTCTATATATCCTCCAAATTCTACATGAGGTAAACCACTAACTCCATACAAAGACCCCCTAGAACCATAATTAGGACTAGGATGAGATCCATCTCCTTCCCAAATTAAAGGAATAAAAAATTGTGCTGTTTCATTTAACTGTCTAAGCCCAGACCGAGCATCAGGACAATAAGGTCACCAAGTTTCAGTAAATAATTCTGCAACAACTATATTTTGGGTACTAAATATAAAATTACTCAAAATTATAAAAAGTAAATATTTTTTAAACATACTCTCTCCAATCACAGATTATATTATTTGAAAATCTATTTAAAATTATGGGTGGCTAATGGGATTCGAACCCACGACCTCCGGAGTCACAGTCTGGCGCTCTAACCAACTGAGCTATAGCCACCAAATTTTTAATTAAATAAAATATTATTCATAATTTGTATTATGTCATATATATTAAGATTTTCATCAGAATTAACATCAGCTAACCAATGTAAAGAATGATCAAGCTGTTCAATCTCTAAAATAATATTAACTAATAACATAATATCCAAAATATCTATAATATTATCCTGATTTAAATCACCAACCATATCAAAATGTTTAAGCTCATTAAACCAAGTTGCAGCTCCAATTAAAATTAATGCTGCAGCATCTTGATGAGTACCCCAAGGACCAAACTCAAAATCAACATTTGGAGCTCCATTAAGTATAAAATTCATATATGCATTTTCAGAATTTTCAATAGGGACCAATTCATCTCCCTCACTGTGAAAAATTTTCATGGGTGCGACAGGAGCCCAATCATGCAAATCATTATCAACCAATTTCAATCTCAAGGGATGGTTCATATTATTCGAAAAATCTTCAATTACTTCTGGTCTGAAAATATCAATTGGAATTGAAGGCATTACATTATTAACATCACTAGCAGAATGATAACCATCAAACATAGGTGGTAAAATCTCTGCATAATATTCAGTAAAGTATTCTTCTATACCATTAACAATATTATATTTATCTTGATACGCTAAAACTGTGTATGGTAAATAATATGGTTGTCCATATGGCTCATTAGATAGCATTAGATTGGCCATAACTGTTGACAAATCATATGGACCAGCTGCAGGAGCTGAAGCAGTAATCGAAAATTCATTTTCAAAATTCTCTTCAATCATTTTATGTGTTGCCATGGTCGTATAACCACCTTCTGAATAACCAATTAGAAATAACTGATTATTTAAATTAATATTATTTAAACTACAAAACTCTTTACTTGCTCTTAACATGTCAATAATTGAAATTGCATTATCTTCATATATCATATAAGGATGAAACAATTCTGAGATACCTAATCCTAAATAATCAGGTAATGCAGTAACATAACCAGATGTTCCAAGCCACATACTTACAATATCAAATCCA
>CAYTPF010000121.1:0-4831 GCA_964439775.1 uncultured bacterium
CCTATATTTATCTTTCCTTTATTATATAAACTAAATGATGGAATTGTTACTGATTTATAGCTCAAACTAAATGATGAATTATAAGAATTATTATCCAAAATAAAATACTCATCAATATTAATTTTTTCAATTAATGATTGATCTTCATAATAATACATATCTTCATCAATCTGGTTAAAAAGATTTCGTGTATTAAAATCAATCCAAGCCTCATTAAAAGAAGTGTTATAATCATTCTGCAAAACATAATCTACTGCAGCTAACGCTGTTTGACTTGTATTATCAATTCTATCCCAAATTTTGTTTATTACCATACTTGACAACTCATCTTGATACATTATTCCATCATTTCCTTCAAACTGTGTACTTAAGTAATGTCCAAATAAAGCTACACTATAGCCATTCGTATCATCAAAGTCCTGCTCAGGATATTTAAAATAATTTTTATAACTATTGCTTGAAATCATAAAATTTAAATAATCATTAACATCAGGATAGCCAATATCTTCGATCCAAGTAGAAGTAAGCTCATAAAAATATGAGTTTATACCTGCACTACATCTATATGCAAACTGTATAGTATGAAAATATTCATGTATTAATGTGACTTTCATTGCATCTATACCATTCGTATAATATTCAGTCTCTTCATAGTTATTATCTATTTCAACACAACTATCTATGCAAGAGTTAATAGGTCTTGCCCAGCCATATGCACTTCCATTTAGATCTAAAACAAAAATATCCGTTATATTATCATCTCCATTAGCACCCTCTTTAAAATTCATTATATCATTTAACAAACGATATGAACTATCAGCTACTTCAGCTACTTCATTAATATAATCAGGGATACCATCATAAGGATTAATATCTGTTAAGTCAGGAGAATGATCATAAATAATTTCATCCAAATCATTAAATCTAGGAGAGCTATCAAAATGAATATAAAAATTACCTTGAGGAGATAAATATATATTTTGCATTTCTATATTTGTACAATTAGAACGTTCACGACTTAATTCTAAATTGGATAAATGGAATCCACACTTTTCAATACTAAAAATTAAATTACAAAATATTAAAACTAAATATACTAATTTCATTTTTTTCTAAATGAAATTCTTATTGGTACTCCAGTGAAGTCAAAGGTATATCTAAATTGATTTTCAAGATATCTTCTATATGATTCAGGAAATAAATCCGGATAATTTACAAAAAAAACAAAAATAGGTGGTGATGAATGAACTTGTGCAACATATTTTACTGATAAATTTTTTCCTTTAACATATGGAGGCTGTTTTTTTCGAATAACTTCTTTAATAAAATCATTCAATGCTTTTGTTTTAAGTTTAATTTGAAAAGAATCATAAACCATCTGAACTTTTTCAAGAGTTGTAAAGACCCTTTTGTTTTCTTTTATAGATATAAAACATTTAGGGTAAAATCTTAAAGATGGATATGATCGATGTATATTATCAGTTAATTCATAAATAGTTTGATTGTTTTTTTCTATAGCATCCCATTTATTAACTACAATTACCATTCCCTTACCTTGGTCAATCACATATCTAATAATGTTTCTATCATGATTTGTAAAACCCTTTGTTGCATCAATAAGCACAAGCACAATATTGGCATCTTTAATAACTCTAAATGTCCTAACAGTACTGTAAAACTCTATAGCATCTTCTTGTTTATTTTTTTTTCTTAAACCTGCAGTATCGATCAATCTATAAATTTGATCAAAATATTTAATATATGAATCAATAGAATCTCTTGTAGTCCCTGGAATATCTGTTACAATTGATTTTTCTTCTTTAAGTAGAGCATTCATTAATGATGATTTACCAACATTCGGCATGCCTGTAATTGCTAAATTTATAACATCTTCATCTATTTCATTTGATTCTGAGATATATGGTAATTTATCTATTACAATATCAAGAAGATCTCCTACGTTTCTTCCTCGATCTGCTGATATAGAAATAGCATCTCCTAAACCTAATTCATATGCATTAAAAATATTATCATCATATTGTATATCATCAATTTTATTCATTACCAATAAATTTGGTTTGTTGGATTTTTGTATCATTTCTGCTAAAATTTTATCACTAGAAGTCAAATCTTGCTTCCCATCAATAAGCAATATAATTAAATCTGCCTCATCTAAAGCAAGTTGTCCTTGATATCTAACAGCTTTTTCTATCTTATCTTCACTAGCTGGTAAATATCCACCGGTATCAATAATATCAAAATGCTTACCAGTCCACTCTACTGAACCATAAATTCTATCTCTTGTTATTCCTTCTATTGGAGATACAATCGCATGACTCTTACCCACTAATCTATTAAAAAGTGTTGACTTACCAACATTCGGTCTACCTAAAATTGCAACAATTGGATTAGCCATAAAGCTCACAATTAAATATTTCTAAAATACTATCTTCAGATATATATACAGGTATCTGCAATGCTTTGGATATATCTTGTAAAGTCATATTATCTAAAGTCATAGTTTGTTCATCATTTAATACTCTATGAGAAAGCCATAAGCTAGATCCGATTTCTTTTCCAATCAATTGATTTACTATATCTCTACCAGTTAGAAGGCCTGATACATTAACAACCTCTCCATAAAAATTATTTTTAATCGGAATTAAATTAACCTCTAGATTTTCAACATTCTCATTTAAATAATCTACGATATTACTTTTAAAAAAATCATAAATCAATGTTCCTGTAGCAATAGTAATCTTTGTTTTGGCTTTCATCGATAAAGGAAATGATTTTTTCTCAATTTGAAATTTCTCCATAAAATTCATGACTTGACCAACTCCATTTTCGATCAAATCTAATCCATCATTATTATAGATTGGAGGTAAACTAATACCAGTCATTAAATACCATTCATCAGATAGCAATATAAATGGATTATTCTTGCCTTTATAAATTTCAGATATTTCTCCTATATGACTTATAAATTCTTGCGCATATTCTTTATCGACACTTTTTAAATCCATTAAACCTTTTCTATGTTTTGTTAATCCGACTGGTACAATTGATAAAGATTTAAGCATTGGATGAAACTGATATAAATCTTTAATCGTTTTTAATAAATATTTACCGTCATTCAATGTAGGCATTAAAACTACTTGAGCATGTAATTCAATATTATTTTCAACTAAAAATTTGATTTTATCTAAAATATGATCATCTTTATTATATAGAAAAAGCTCTTTCCTAAGCTTGGATTCTGTTATATGAACTGATATATATAGTGGTGACAACCTTTGTTCAACAACTCTATTGAGATCTTTTTGACCCATATTAGTCATTGTTACATAATGTCCATGTAGATATGATAATCTAAAATCTCCATCTCTAAAATAAAGCTCTTTTCTCATCCCTTCAGGATTTTGATCAACAAAGCAAAAAACACAATCATTAGCACAAGCTCTAATTTTAAACTCTTCAAATTCTACACCAAGAGTATCATCATAATGTTTTTCAATTTCATATTGTATTCTTTTACCATCGATTTCAAAATCTAATTTGACTAATTGATCAGCTATTTTAAATTGATAATCAATATCATCTTTGACTTTTTGATCATTAATCTTAAGGAGTCTATCTCCAGGTTTTAAACCAATTTCAGTAGCTAAACTATTTGGATAAATTTTAATAATTTTCATTTGATATAATTAAATATATTTAAATTTTCAATATAATAAGTTAATCTAAATTCTATTTATAAACTAAATCATAAAGGTAATAATGAACATACATATCTCAACCACCGCTTTACTATTAGGTGTTGCAAAAGCAGATGAAATTATTGATTCTAATGAGTTAGAATCAATTCAAAATATAATCATGAATTTTTTTCAAATTTCAAAAAAAGAATCAATAGCTGTTATAAATAATGCAAAAGAACATTTAAAGGATTCAACTGACTTATATCAATTTTGTAAAGAAATTAATAATAAATTCAATTATCAAAAAAAAATTAAATTCATTTTATCTATTTATGAAATTGCTTTTTGTGATCAAAACCTTCATTATCTTGAGGATCATGTGATAAAACAAATAGCTAATCTATTACATGTAGAACACCATGATTTGATTGAATCTAAATTAGAAATAAAAAAAATGTTAAATTAAAAAATTTTTAATATTTAGATATACTTTTTTAGAATTTTCCATTGGAAATAAATGAGATAATCCAACCATTTTCTCTAATTTTATGAATTTGTTTTGACTTAATATATTTTTAAACTTCTTATCAATTGTACTATTTAAGTCTGCATACATTACATAGACTTTGGATTGAATTTTATGTATATTTTTAAAGATATAATGTTCTAAGGTTAAACCTGATAAATAAATATCTGATTCAATTTTTGAAGAAAAATTTAAATTATAGTAATCATTCTCTTTTTTAAAAATACTGTTAATATATATTTTTAAAGATTTATCAGTTAATTTTGAAAATATTTTTTTCTCTCTATATCGATTAAAAATTGAATTCTTTGATTTAAACTTTTGTTTTCTATATAAAGCATTTTTTGCTAATGGATGAAAATATAAACCTAAACCCATTTTTTTAATAATACTCCACATATTGCATTTATATGGAGAAAATAATACCGGATCTAAAATAATTACTTTTGAAAATAAATTAGGTTTCCTAATAATAGAATATAATAATATTGTTCCACCTATTGAATGACCAATACCAATATTATTTTCAAATTTATTTTGCAAACTAATATATTTTAAAAAATCTTCTACAAGCAATTCCCAATTTTCAATTTTAGCATCAGGA
>CAYTPF010000122.1:0-4827 GCA_964439775.1 uncultured bacterium
TCTTGATGGTAAAAACCATTTAGCTATAACTAAATTATATAAAGTACCTATAACTAAAAAAATTGTCCCCAATTTAAAAAACTCAAAAATTTTAAATGGCTCAATTCCTTTTTCAACCATTATTGAACTAACTAATAAATTTGTTGAAGTGCCAATCAAAGTCAATGTCCCACCATAAATTGCAGCAAATGACAACGGCATCAGTAGTTTTGTTGGACTTATATGCATCAATTGACCCAAATAAATTGCTAATGGTATAAATATAGCTACAGCAGCAGTATTATTAATAAAACCAGATATAATTGAAACAGTAATAAAAAAGAAAAATATAGTAATCCATTTTCGCTTACCAGCAAATAGATATACTTTTTCTGTAACAACCTCTAAGAAGCCAGTTTTTAATAATGCCTTACTCATTATAAACATTGCACCAATTGTGATTACAGCTTTATTGCTAAAACCACTCACAGCCTGATCCGGCGTAATAATTCCCATTAATAACAGAAATGATGTAGCACTCAAAGCCACAACTTCTATTGGAAAAACCTCTCTAATGAAAAAGACTATAGATACTAAAATAACCAATATTAATATCAATGATTCAAAAGGTATAACGATAACTTACTCCATTTATTTTTATAACTTAGAGTTTACAAAACCTGATAAAAACTTAGGATAAAAAAATGTTGATTTCGGTGGCATCACTTCATCATTATCAGCAATTTCAATTAATTGCTCAATAGAAGTAGATCTCAAAAAGAAAACCCAATTATAATCTTCATCTAATTTTCGAATACATTCCTTTTCTTTATGAGAATAAAAAACATTTTTTTTATCAAAAATATTTTTAACATCAAAATTAAAAATAGAATTAAATATATATGCATGCAATGCAGAAACATCTAAAGATTTCCAGCTTTTTGAATACTTAGACCAATATTCATCATAGTTCAATGGCTCAATAGGCTTAAGTATACCAGATATACCAAGTTTTCTATTAGCAAATCCAAACACATGCTTATCTTTAGAAGAATTAATTTGATCAATTATATCAGGCCATTCTGAAAATGATTTTTTATCAATAAAAAATTTCTTTTCTAATTTTTGAAAACATATAAAATTAGATAAATCAGATTTTATAGCTCGATGTGTAGGCAATACAATTAATCCAGGATCATCGATTTGAACAAGAGACATTAATGTAGAACCATCAATTTTTTTATCTTCAAAATATTTAACTGATGTCTCATACCTATGATGTCCATCAGCAATATATAAATTAATTTTTTCAAATGAATCAATTAAAAAACTAACTGTTTTAGAACAATCAATTTTATACAATCTATTTTCTACGTTATCATAGTGAGCCTCTAAAATAGGCTCACCTATTTTAGATTTTATAGCAGTTTCAATTTTCTTATCATCATCATTGTACAATGAAAAAATCTGACTAAACTGCGCTCCTACTTCATTAAATAATTTCAATCTATCTTCTTTTGGACCTTTATGAGTTTTTTCATGCGGGATAATCTCTTTTTGACTAAATGGCAAGCATCTTACCTTTGCAATCAAGGCTCTTCTAACATATTCTGTTCCATTGCTATTAAATTTTTGATCCCATACATAAAATGCTTTTTCTTTAGTGCATTTCATTATAGAGTTATTGATCCAATTATTATAGTAACCAGAAGATCTTTTATATAGCTCATTTTCAAAATCAGAGTTTTCTTCTTTACCTAGAATAATTCTAATTATATTATCTGGATCTTTAATGTATAAATCTGTTTGCAACTTTGAATCAATAACATCATATGGAGGGGCAACTTTACTTGAAATATCTATACTTTGTTTTGTATTGTAAAAGATACCTTCAAATGGTTTTATTTTAGCCATGAATTTTCCTATAAAAAATCAATTTTTGTAATAAATATATATTAATGCATAATTTAAAATAAAAATTATCAAATAATATATCTAATTCATAAAAAAAGGGTGATTAATCTACATCAATCACCCTTCTTTTATATTAATATAGAATTATGCAGCTTCTAATTTATCTTCTTTTTTAAATGCTTGAGTATTATTATCAGAACAAGTAGTCTCAATTAGGAATCTACAAACCTGATAAGGATCCATATTAGCAGATGGTCGTCTATCTTCTAAATAACCATAGCCATCTTTTGCAGTTTGCATAGGAATTCTTATTGATGCACCTCTATCACTTACACCATATCTAAATTCATTTATAGAACAAGTTTCATGAAGACCTGTTAACCTCTCTTCATTATGAGCTCCGTAAAATTCTTTATGCTCTTCATGCCTTGCTCCTAATTTTTCACATGCATCCTCAATATGTTTCATTCCACCTGGCTCTCTCATTGATTTTGTGCTATAATTAGTATGAGCACCAGCACCGTTCCAATCTCCCTTAACTGGTTTTGGATGCAATGTTGCATTTACACCATACATTTCACCTATTCTATATAAAATCCACCTAGATAGCCATATTTCATCAGCAACCTCCAATGGACCAGATGGACCAATTTGATACTCCCATTGTCCAGGCATAACTTCAGCATTGATACCTGATATATTAATCCCTGCCATCATGCAAGCATCCATATGATCTTCAACTATATCTCTTCCATAAACTTCATCTGCACCAACACCACAATAAAAAGGGCCCTGAGGTGCAGGATAACCACCATCAGGCCATCCCAATGGAGATCTACCTTTAAAAAATGTATATTCCTGTTCAATACCAAACCAAGGATCGTGATCTGCAAATTTTTCAGCTATTACTCTTAAAGCAGCTCTAGTATTAGTTTTATGTGGTGTTCCATCAGCATTGTACACTTCACACATAACTAAAATATTTTCTTCACCTCTAATAGGATCGGGAATAAAATAAACAGGCTTTAAAGCACAATCACTATCATTTCCATCAGCTTGATTAGTACTTGAACCATCAAAACCCCAATCAGGCAATTGACCAATATCTGTAATTGGACCTTCACATACTTTTGTTTTAGACCTAAGCTTTGATGTAGGCTGATTACCATCCATCCAAATATATTCAGCTCTAATTTTACCCATTATATATTCCCCCTTTTATATTCATAATAAAAAATTAAAAAACTTCTTCTTTACTTACTTCTAATGGAATATTATTAAAATCTTTATATGATGATAGCACAAGATTAGTTATTGTCCTTGTAACACCCGGCCAAGATTGAATTTCTCTTAAAAGCATTTCTAGAGAAGATGTATTTTTAGTAACTATATACAATATATGCGAACCAGACCCAGTAGTTGTAAAACATTTAACCACTTCTTCAGTTTTCTCAGAATTTTCAATGACATCATTAAAATGAGCAGAAGATTCAGATACTATTGTTATAAAAGCAGAAACATCATAGCCAATTTTCTTAGTATCAATAACAGCTTGATATCCCTTAATAACTCCAATATCTTGCATTTTTCGCATCCTTTCAGTCACAGCTGGGACAGAAAGCCCTATTTGCTCTGAAACATAACTCGCAGAAGCTCTCCCATCAACTTGCAATATCCGAAGGATTGCCTTATCTTGAAGATCTAAAATCAAGATTTAATATCAACAATATTCATATTATAATATATTAAGAAAAATATAACTATCGCAATAAAATTTAAGGTTTTTTTTGTTTTAATTTAAAATTATTAATCATATATTTCAATAATAATTAAATTATAAATTTTAAATGCAAAAAATATACACTATATATCATAACCCAAGATGAGGTAAGTCTAGAAGATCCGTGCAGATCTTAAAAGAAAACAATTTAGATTTTAGCGTTTTTGAATATCTCAAATCTCCTATTTCAAAACAAGATCTAAGAAACATCAGCAAATCATTAAATCTACGTCCTGCTAAATTTATACGAAAAAATGAAAAAATCTATAAAGAGTTAAATATTGAAAATTATTTAAATGATGATGATAGGCTATATGAATTAATAATAAAAAACCCAATCCTAATGGAACGTCCCATCATAATACAAAACAATAACAAAGCCGTAATAGGAAGGCCTCCAGAAAATATTTTAACTTTATTATAAAACTATTTCAATAATGTTACAATCTTAGTGCTTGAGGCACCATTTTCTAATTTTAATTTTATGAAATAGTTGCCCGATCCATATTGCGATGCATCCCATTCAATATGGTGAAGACCTGAAGCCTTAAAGCTATTTTCTATAATACTAACTTGCTCACCCAAAACATTATAAACTTCTAATCTAATATTTTGTGATAAATCTAATTTATAATTAATATTTACTTTTGGATTAAATGGATTAGGATATGCATTGATTATACTATAATCATCTATATAAGCACTACCAACCTCTAACAAAGCATTATCTGGAGGTGTAGTTGTAAATTTAATCGCCATTTCACCAACCCCATCCAACATTGGTGGAAAGCTAGGATGCATATTGCTTGCAAACAAAACCTCTAAACCATCATTTTGATCAGGAGATTCAATTCCTATAGTTGAAAAATTTCCATTTCCATCAATATCATTAATCTCTCTATATTGAAAAATAATTTCTCCATCACCTGTTAAGGTTGTATAATATGCAGGATCATTTAAAATTATTTGAAATGTTTCTCTTACACAATTAGGGCACAAATCATCATCTTCTCCATTAGCAACATTATCCCATTGAATAACTATCCTATTATTAATATCATCATAAAAGTAAAATACATTAAAATCTTCAGTACCACCATTATCATCTAAATCATCAAAATATGGTGCCAACATCGCAGATGGTCCAAGAGGCA
>CAYTPF010000123.1:0-4787 GCA_964439775.1 uncultured bacterium
AATTCATCGACTAATTCATCTATAGAATACAACTCCCTATCTCCTGAACCATGCCAACCAAGTAATGACAAATAATTAATAACAGATTCTTTTAAATATCCTTTTTTAATATAATCCTCAACCGCAACATCGTTCTGTCTTTTTGATAACTTCGTTTTATCTTTATTTAAAATTAAGGGTAAATGAATAAATTGCGGTGCCTCCCAATCAAAATATTTATATAACAATAAATGCTTAGGCATGCTTGATATCCACTCTTCTCCCCTTATAACATGACTAATTTTCATTAAATAATCATCTACAACATTAGCAAAATGGTATGTTGGGTATCCATCTGATTTAATTAAAATTTGGTCTTCTATTAATGATAAATCAAATTTTAATTTTCCCCTAACAGCATCCGTATAACCAATCTCTCCTTTTTTAGGAGTTTTCAATCTTACAACATAATTTTCATTTTGCATTCGCTCTACAGATTCTGACAATTCAAGATCTCGATACTTTTTATCCTGCTCTGTTAGTATGTTGCTAGCTATATTATTTTCTTCAATTTCATTTAATCGAGCATCAGAATAAAAACATGGATAAGCAAGCTTTTTATCGATCAATATTTTAATATTATTTTGATATATTTTTAATCGTTCTGATTGAAAATATGGCCCTAAATTGCTATCTTGACCAGGACCCTCATCAAATTTAATTCCTGACCATTTTAACGTTTTGATTAAATTATCTACAGCCCCTTCAACAAATCTATTTCGATCTGTATCTTCAATTCGTAAAATAAATTTTCCCTTAGTTTGTTTTGCAAATAAATAATTATACAAGGCCGTTCTAAGGCCTCCTATATGCAAAAAACCCGTTGGGCTAGGAGCAAAACGCACTCTGGTTGACATCGTTAACCTTCCTTTTTTACTAAAATTGTTGACATGGCACATATTCCTTTAGATTTTCCTATAAAACCTAAATAATCTGTTGTTGTTGATTTTATTGATATATCATCACAGCAAACTATTTGAGAAATGTTTTTTTTCATTTCAGGGACATATGATGCTATTTTGGGCTTTTGCAATATTATAGTAGAATCAATATTAATAATTTTATATTTTTTGTTTTTTAAAAGACTCACAGCATGCTCTAAAAAAATAGAACTTTTAGCATCTTTCCATTTATTATTTGATGATGGAAAGTGCTGCCCTATATCTCCATCACCAATGGCACCTAAAATTCCATCAGTTATTGAATGCAATAAAACATCTCCATCACTATGGCCTTCAGATCCTTTATAATAAGGAACATGTAATGCTCCCAAAATTAAAGGAACATTGTCTACTAATTGATGAAAATCAATTCCCTGTCCAATTCTGTACATTTACAATATTATCATTGCATCACCATAACTATAAAAATTATATTTCTTTTTTATTGCCTCTTGGTAAGCTTCTAGAACAAAATCTTTTTGGGTAAAGGCTGCAACCATCATCATCAAAGTAGATTTTGGTTGATGAAAATTAGTAATAAGACTATCTACCATTTTAAATTTATATGGTGGATAAATAAATTTGTCAGTCCATCCTCTTGTTCCTGTTATTTGAAATCCTGATACTGTTACAGTTTCTAGTGTCCGAACTGTTGATGTTCCTATAGCAAAAATTTTTCTTCTTTTTTCTTTTGCCTCATTAATAATTGCAGCTGTTTCTGAAGAAACACTATAATATTCAGAATCCATTTGATGCCTTGTTAAATCTTCTACCATAATTGGTCGAAATGTTCCAAGTCCAATATGCAAAGTTACATATACTAATTTTACTCCTTTTTTCTCTAATTTTTTCATTAATTCTTCCGTCATATGAAGACCAGCTGTTGGGGCAGCTACAGACCCTCTTTCTGACGCATAAACAGTTTGATACATTTCTTTATCTTTTTCTGTTGATTCTCTTTTAATATATGGTGGCAACGGAGACAATCCATTTTTATCAATAAAGGGATATATTGATGGTACATCATATTCAAATCTTAAAACTCTTCCTCCAGATATAGTATTATCTATAACGTCACAAGCTATTCCTTCTCCAAAAATAAGTTTATTCCCTATTCTTACTTTTCTTGCTGGTTTTACCATTGCTTCCCACAAATCATTCTCTAACTCTCTTAATAAAAACACTTCAACTTTAGATTCAGATTTTTCTTTCCATGCATATATTCTTGCTGGATAAACCATGGTATTATTCATAACTAAAACATCACCTTTTCTCATATAATCAGCAATATCATAAAATTTCTTATGTTCGATTGTTTTGTCTTTAGGGTCTAAAACCATTAATTTACAATTGTCCCTTTTTTGAGATGGGTTTTGAGCAATCCTCTCTTCTGGTACTTCCATTTCAAATTCTGATAACCGTGGTGGTTTTTCTACTGAACTAAATAACATAAATTCCTTTCTATAATTACAATAATTTTTGTTGTTGATTTTTTGAAATCGTTTTGTTTAAATATTTATATGTTTTTTCTAATGCAATCCTACCCCTTGGCGTCCTTTGAATAAAGCCTTTTTTAATAAGATAAGGTTCATAAACTTCTTCTAATGTTCTAGCATCTTCAGATATAGCAACTCCTAAAGTATCTATACCAACAGGACCTCCATCATAATTATCAATTATTGATGTTAAAATTTGCCTATCCATCTCATCAAGACCTTCCTCATCAATACCCATTTTACTTAAGGCTTTTTTTGCAATTTTTTGATCAATAATCTTTTGATTATTTACCTGAGCAAAATCTCTTGCTCTTTTTAAAATACGATTTGCAATTCTTGGAGTTCCCCTAGATCTTTTACTGATTTCATCAATTCCTTTATCATCAATTTCAATCCCTAATATTTTTCCTGATCTTTTTATTATTTGACCTAAATCTTCATTTGTATAAAAATCAAACCTTAAAATTACTCCAAATCTATCTCTTAATGGTGAAGTTAAATTCCCTAATCTTGTAGTTGCGCCAACCAAAGTAAATGGATTTAAATTCAATTGAACACTTCGCGCACTGGGACCTTTATCTAGCATTATATCAATCATATAATCTTCCATTGCTGAATATAAATATTCTTCCACTACACTACTAACCCTATGAATTTCATCAATAAAAAAAACATCTCTATTATCTAAATTGGTAAGCATACCAGCTAAATCTCCTGCTCTTTCTAATACTGGCCCAGAAGTAGAGCTTATATTAACATTCAATTCTTTGGAAATAATATTTGCTAATGTTGTTTTGCCTAAACCTGGTGGGCCAAACAAAAGTACATGATCTAAAGCTTCATTTCTTTGTTTTGCCGCTTCAATATAAACTTTTAAATTTTCTTTTACTTCTTTTTGACCAACAAATTCTGAAAATAAACTAGGTCGTATAGATTGCTCTGTTTTAATATCTTCCTGATTGCTTTCAGGATTTATAATTTCATTTATAGGATTTTTAAAGGATTCAATCATGATAATAAAAATGCCTCAAAATATAGAAAAATTATCATGATAATAAAAGAGTTTTATTGACTGAAAATTAATATTTCATATTATTTAATTCTCCTGCAAGAAATTTTCCTGTAAATGACTTTTTATTTTTAACAATTTGGCGTGGCGTGCCTATTCCCACTATTTGTCCTCCAGCTTCTCCTCCTTCGGGCCCCATATCAATTATCCAATCAGCTGTTTTTATAACATCTAAATTGTGTTCTATTACAATAACTGTATTTCCTCTTTCAACTAGACTGTGCAAAACATTTAATAACATTGCAACATCTTCAAAATGCAATCCAGTTGTTGGCTCATCCAAAATATATAGTGTTCTGCCTGTTCCAATTTTGGATAATTCTGAAGACAATTTGATACGCTGTGCTTCTCCTCCAGACAAAGTGGTTGCTTGTTGACCTAAAGTAATATATCCCAAACCAACCTGTATCAATGTTTCTAACTTTCTTTTAATTTGATTGTGTGCTTCAAAAAATTTTATTGCTTTTTCAACGCTCATAGATAAAATGTCTGAAATTGTTTTTCCTCTATACAAAATTTCTAATGTATCCCTATTATATCTTTTTCCTTTACATTCTTCACATTGAATATACATGTCTGGCAAAAAATGCATCTCTATTTTGATTAAGCCTCCTCCTTGACAAACTTCGCATCTTCCTCCTTTTACATTAAAAGAAAATCTTCCCGGCTTATATCCTCTTACTTTTGATTCAGGAAGCTGACTAAATAAATCTCTAACATGCGTGAATAAACCCGTATATGTTGCAGGATTGGATCGAGGTGTTTTGCCAATAGGAGATTGATCTATATTTATAATTTTATCTAAATATAAAATTCCATTTAATGATTTATATTTTAAAGGTTTTAAATTGTTTCTATTAAATTCTTTTGATATTGCAGGATAAAGTGTTTGGTTAATAAGTGATGATTTTCCAGATCCGGACACACCTGTTATACATATAAAATTGCCAATAGGTATTTTTAAATTT
Organism: uncultured bacterium; assembly: GCA_964439775.1. Taxonomy (GTDB): domain Bacteria; phylum Fidelibacterota; class Marinisomatia; order SCGC-AAA003-L08. Next base: position 4,514 of record CAYTPF010000123.1, read on the forward strand.
ATATTTTTTAAATTATTTCCTTGTGCTCCATACAATTCTAAAAATTTATTTTCTTTGATTTTTTTTACTTTTTGATAGTTTACTTCTTTTTTATTTGATAAATATTGTCCTGTTATTGAATTTTTATTGTTCATTATTTCTGCGGGATTTCCTTCAGCTACAATGTATCCTCCTTTATCTCCTGCACCTGGCCCTATATCAACAATATAATCTGCCTGCAACATTGTCTCTTTATCATGCTCTACAACAATTACTGTATTTCCTAAATCTCTCA
>CAYTPF010000124.1:0-4755 GCA_964439775.1 uncultured bacterium
TGATGTTTTAAATTCTTTAAAACCTATCTCTGGATGAGAATGTATCTGCCTTCTTATTTTTATTAATCTATCATGATTATCTCTTAACCAATTATTAATATCCATTTAAACTTTCTTTAAGCTCTCTCATAGATTCTTTAATAACTAAATTAAGATCATTTAAATCTCTATATGTTTTCAATTGCCTAATATAAGGCGCATTATCATTATTGACTGAATTAAGCAAATCCTCTAATTCAGAATTACAGCCTAATTTATTTGATATTGGTATTAATTTATCAACTAATTCATTTATTGATTCTTTTAATGATTGTTGTTGCCCAGAATCATCAATAATTATATCTGCATCTAAGCCGTATCGTGTTGCTCTCCATTTATTTTCAGCCAATATCCATCTATCTAACAATGGCAATTGAGTTGCCGTATCATAATGTTCAGATAGAGCTACAATCAAGCATTGAGACAATGCGGCTATTTGTACCATTTCATCTAGAGTTGGAACATTATCGCATATCCTAACCTCTACAGTTCCAAAACCTATATGAGGTCTAAAATCCCACCATACTTCCCTTATAGACTCAATTGTATTTGCTCTCTGCAAAGTCCTCATATATTTTTGAAATTCACTAAAATTAAGTAGTCTATGTGGAATTCCTGCAGTTGGTAATGCCTCAAAAATCTTTGTTCTAGTTGATGCAAGACCCGTAACTTCACCATCATGAATTGCAGAGCTTGCACTGATCGCAATTAAATGAGGAATATATCTTGTCAAACCATTTGTAACTGCAATTGCTTTTTCTCCTGAATCAACTCCAACATGTACGTGTAAACCAGTTATAATAAAATTCTTAATTACCCATTGCATTCTTTCTAAGAAGCTTTTGTACCTCTTATCATTAGCTATAGAAGCATCCTTCCAATTCATCAATGGATGAATACCCATTGATAATATATCCATATCTAATGAATTAGACGTTTTAATCACATCCGTAATTTTTTTTCCAAGATCATCTCTTACTTGAGACACATCATTACAAATATCAGTATTGACCTCAATAATTGAATCTAATAATTCTTTTTTTAACCAGGTAGTCTCACCATATTGCTTCAATAATAATGGAGCACCAGCTATAGGTGCTAATGTTTTAGAGTCTAATGTTTGCAACTCAACTTCTACTCCAATAGTAGGTTTTGAAGAGCTATTAAAAACTATATTTGAAAATCCCGACATTATTGATTCATTATATGTTCAAATGAATCAAAAAATGAAGCTTTAATCTCATCACGATTTAATTCTATCAAATTATTAATTTCTAACTTATTAGTAACATTAACTTTGCCAATTGTTTGCGTAGGAACATCATATTTATTAGCAATATTTATAAGATCAATAAGGTTTTCTTCATTAATTGACACGATAATTGAACTTTGGCATTCACCAAACAAGAGTTCATCATTTCTATTTTTTCTTGTTAAATCTAACTTAACTCCTAAATTATCTGCAGAATAAATCAATGATTCAGCTATTGCAACTGCTAAACCACCATCTGAAATATCATGTGCAGAATTAATAATTCCTGATTTTATTGATTCCAAGCATACTTTTTGAACAGCATATTCAAAATCTAAATCAAGATTAGGTATTGGTCCATTAATTTGATTATGGACTATTTTTAAATATTCAGATCCACCTATTTTGCCATCAATAGAACCAATAATAACAATAAAATCACCCTCATTTTTAAATTCAATCGTTGTTTTTTGATTATAATCTTCTAATAAACCTAACATTCCAATTACAGGAGTAGGATACACTGCACCTTGTTCACTTTCATTATAAAAACTAACATTACCACCAGTAACAGGAGTATTAAAAACTCTACAAGCATCTCCCATACCCAACACAGCTTCTCTAAATTGCCAATAAATTTCAGGATCTTGAGGATTACCAAAATTTAAACAATTAGTTATAGCAACAGGTTCAGCACCTGAACAAACAACATTTCTAGCAGCTTCAGCCACAGCAATTTTACCACCTAGTCTTGGATCTAAGTATACATATCTTCCATTACAATCAGTACAAGCAGCTAAAGCTTGTGATGTTCCTTTTATTCTAAATACTCCAGCATCTCCTCCTGGTCCCTGCATAGTGTTTGTTCTAACTGTAGAGTCATATTGTTCATAAACATATTTTTTATTTGCTATATTTGGAGCAGATAATAACATTTTTAAAATTTTATTATAATCACTAGGTTCTAAAATTGAGCTTAAATCAACATCTTTTTTATTTATAAAATATTCTGCTGTTTTATAGGGCATTTCATATTGCGGAGCATCTCCACCAAGGACTAAAGATTTTGAAGGAATATTTGCTAAAATTTCACCATTCCATTTAACTTCTACATTCATTGTATCAGTTATTATTCCAATTTCAGTACAATCCAAATCCCATTTTTCAAAGATTTTAGATAATTCATTTTCAAAACCTTTTTTAACAATAACAAGCATTCTCTCTTGAGATTCTGACAACATAATTTCATATGGAGTCATATTTGGTTCTCTTAACTTAACTTTTTCTAAAAATAAAGTAATACCACTCTTCCCTTTAGCTGTCATTTCTGCAGATGAACAAGTAATTCCTGCTGCACCCATATCCTGCATTCCTATCAACCATGACTTTTTAGATAATTCTAAACTAGCTTCTAATAATAATTTTTCAGTAAAGGGATCTCCAACTTGAACATTAGATTTATTTGATTCTGACTCTTCTGTCAACTCAACTGATGCAAATGTAGCACCATGCACACCATCTCTTCCTGTAGTTGCTCCAACAAGAAATACAGGGTTTCCAACACCATGTGCAGTAGCACTTATAACATCATCATGATTCACTATTCCAACCGTCATAGCATTTACTAAAGGATTCCCTGAATAAGAATCCTCAATAACAACCTCTCCCCCTACAGTTGGGATACCTACACAATTACCATAATCGCCAATACCAGCAACTACATGTTCTAAAAGAAAACGATTTCTACTACTATCTAAGCTACCAAATCTTAATGAATTTAAACAGGCTATAGGTCTTGCACCCATAGTAAAAATATCTCTAAGTATTCCACCCACACCTGTAGCTGCACCTTGGTATGGTTCGACGGCTGATGGATGGTTATGAGATTCAATTTTAAATGAAACTGCTCTATTGTCTCCTATATCAATAAGTCCAGCATTTTCTTCACCCGCCTCCACAAGCATTCTACCCCCAGATCTTGGTAGTGTTTTTAACATTTTTATTGAACTTTTATAAGAACAATGCTCACTCCACATAACAGAGAATATTCCCAGTTCAACAAATGTTGGAGTTCTTTTTAAAATTGAATGAATTAAGTCAAATTCTTCTGAGCTTAATCCATGTTCAATCGCTAAATCTAAATTTACAGAAGGATCGTTCAAGGTTTATCTCCTTAAAATATTAATTTTATTAATGAACAATACTAAAATTTACAAAACAAAAAAGCCTCTATAAAAGAGGCTTTCTAGATTTAAAATTAAATTTATTTAACTATTCTTTAGATGCAATAATAATAGTCAAAATTATTCTAAATAATATTCCATATAATACTGTTAAAAGTGCAATAGCTGCTGATAATCCAAGTCTTGCAGCCATATTTTCACCATCACCTACACCTAAACCATAAAGCATCATAACAGCTCCAATCGTAAAACCTAACCATCCTGCAGGAACAACTAATTTATTCATTAACTTAAGTCCATTTAAATCAGGCTTAAAAGTACCATATGCAGCTACCATACCAAAATAAGCTGTACCAAAAACAATTAATAAACTTACTGTATCGATATAACTCATAATAGTTGTTCTCACAGCACTAGAAGCTAAAAACATAGCAAAACCAACACAAAATACACCTAAAAAAATTCCAATAGATCTAATCATTTGAACTCCTTTTTTTAAATAAAACCATTACCATCTAAATAATCAATTATTGTCTGGATTGATTCATCTGGCGTTACACCAACAGTATCAACTTCAATTTCAGGATTTTTAGGTTTTTCATACGGATCATCAATTCCTGTAAAACCTTTTAACTCTCCAGATCTAGCTTTGGCATATAAACCCTTCGTATCTCTTTCTTCACATTTCGATAATGGTGTTGATACAAAAACCTCTATATATGCCCCACCATTAGAAATTATTTCTCTATTAAAAGACCTTGATTCCTCATATGGTGCAATTGGAGCACATATAGCTATACCACCATTCTTTGTGATTTCACTTGCAACAAACCCAATACGTTTTATATTAATTTCTCTATGTTCTTTAGAAAATCCTAATTCACTTGAAAGATGAGTTCTAACAATATCACCATCAAGCAGCGTTACCTTTCTTTTACCATATTCTTTCAATCTAATAACTAAACCATTTGCAATAGTTGATTTACCCGATCCTGATAATCCCGTAAAGAAAATTGTAAAACCTTGTTTATCTTTTTTAGGATATACTCTACGCAATTCATCAACTATCTCTGTATAAGTAAACCAATCAGGGATATCTTCACCTTTTACTAATTTTTCTCTTAATTGAGAACCTGAAATATTTAGCGTTTCATCATCTTTTGTTACTTTATCTAGTTCAATATAATCAGACCTGTTTTTTGCATAAACCATCATTTTAAATGGAACCATTTTTATTCCAATTCGATGTTCATATTTAAGCATCAAGTCCTGAGCATCATA
>CAYTPF010000125.1:0-4745 GCA_964439775.1 uncultured bacterium
CCCAGCGAGCGGTGGCATTGTCTTTTATCTTTTTTTCAACATAAAAACACTCGCCGTCTGAAATGGGAGTCCTTCTGGGTGTAGGGATCGAACAACAGAAATAGGCTGAATCTGTGAATTCGTCCTACCCGGCCTTTGTTTGCTTATTTCAGACACATCATATTGGTACCTCAACGAGGTTCGTTGATGCAGCGACCCTCATCTCACTGAATCACTTTTGCCCAAAGAAGATTCACCTTTTCCTCAACGGCTTTTCCGTTTTCTTAGATTTTTTAGTGCTCACTTCAAGGGCCTGAGTTAGTTTGCTCATGGCCTGATTACAATTCTCAGCGAGCTCGAATGATCGTCTGTCGTTTGCTTCATCACGCTCAAGATATCTTTCACTTCCTATGCATTTTGATCGGACTGATACCGGAAAAACCAGAAGGCTAGTCAGGCAAATATCATTCGTGCACAAAGGGTCTGAATTAGATTGATAATGTATGGGCTTGTCATTCCAATGTTCAGTGGAGGTTGATGCCCAGATGCAATATTTTAAACATTGAATTCCAAGTTTCCTATGAATCTCTAAAGTCATAGATGTGGAGTACATCCAAGGCTAAAACAAGGGTGAGTCCCGATTTAGATATTCCGTAGCTTAAACCGTCGTAGGGATGTGAGAGTCCTATGAACATATGATAGGCGACGGGTTTGTTGACCTTGTTCAATTCAACCCTAGCCAATTTCCTTGAACGATCCCGTATAGTGCAAAGTGCTGGCCGAATCTCTTTATCCGCATAGAAGGACTGACGCAGAAAATTTGCCGGCAGACGGCTTGCCTTGGCTCCCATTTACGACCTGGCAAATCTTGGTTTAGGTTTTGTCTTATTTTGTTTTTTAAAGGGCCAAATCACTGAACTTCATAATTGATCTAAACGCTTAATTGTTTAGTATGAAAAAGGCCTTTTATAATTTCGATAAAAAAATGAAACAAATCATTTGTTATTCGCTAATATATATTTCCTGCGCGATGCTGTATCTTCCGAACAGTTTCGTGTAGGTTGCTTTTAATTATGAAAATCAAACAATTAGATAAACGAAATTTTGAAATACTGATTTAGGAAATGCAACAGACAATTTATCATATAGATCAGTTTTTAAAAAAAATGAAAAATCAGAAAAATAATACCCCACAGGAAACCAACGACTGGAATGACTTTTGGAAGAATTTGAAAGAATCTTCTAATGGTAATATTAAGAAGACCATCCTGTCTTAGATCAATTTCATCCTGGAAATAAAAGTAAAATATTTATAAAAGTTCGCTGCTTAGAAAATTATACTATTAGTTTTGGATCGAACTCTTCCATGGATTAAATCCAACTATTCTCTCACTTGTGTCATAGTTGTTAGGGTGTTGGATTAACTGCTGACGGTGTAGCTTGTAATAAATTCTGTGCTAAGTATTCCAATTTTTTTTAAAAATAGTCGTCCGTCTTTTCATCGTGGTCTCTCGGATTTGCGGTACTGTGTACATGATTGCTTTTGATATCCTATTCACTTTCATCAATCTGGATTCGTTAAGATTTTCAGCTACGGGTAATGTATGCCATGGATATTTTCCTATGTTGTAACTGGCAGTGGTAGCAGATGGCACCTCGATCAGGTAATCATCATCGGACTCTGAAACTGTAATGCTTATGGAAACAGATCCGGAGACTCGTTTCCGTGCAGTGAAGGAAAAAATACTCCTAACAGAGGTATAATCGGTTCTGAGGTCAGTCCTTTTCAAAAGTCACCAATCTCCAATAGTCAATGATTCAGGTTCTAGTGTTGGAAAATTTAGGAGTCAAATTTGTTCATTTCAACACATTTTTGTTTCTTTTGCCTATATCTAACATGTAACACTTGACATCTTAATCAATTAATGTATAAACGGCCTTTCAGCCCAACGGGCGGTGGCTAAAAACACCCGCAGAAAGCGATTATCTCCTTTCAATATTACCATATTATCGCTTTCACATCTTCGTTTCGGGGTCGTTAGAATACCACAATATATTAACGGCCCCACTCTACTTACAAGAGTCGTTATAATTTTTTAATTCTTTAACGGCTCTTCATTCACCCTTTGCTCACCCAATTGCGCCGCCTTCGCGGTTGTTTTGGTTTCTCCTCTTTCCTTTGCAGATTTATTCATCGGAATGATGTTGAAACCTTCGGTCGGGATTGTAGATCGCGTAATAAAATCCGATTGATTGATTGTTTGCCAATGTGATCTGTGCCTTAATCTACATCCTCCTGTTTTGCCAATACCCTTCAGGCTGCAAATTACTAGCTATAAGAAAGAACGAATACCCTCTCATTCCATCATCTTTTAAGATCATATATTTCTAAAAATCAATTCAAAATATTATATAAATATAAAAAAAGATATTAGTAAATAGTAATTTAATTTTTATGCATATAATAATAAAAAATGATAAAAAAAACTTGCCTTTTCTATTAAATTAAGTACTTTAAAAATTACATTTTATGTATTTTATTTTTTTTAAAAAAAATTTAAAATTATTATTAATTATAAAAAAAAGGATAAATATGAAAGGTGAAAAAAAAATAATTAGTCATCTAAATACTATTTTATGCAATGAATTGACTGCAATTAATCAATACTTTCTTCACGCAAAGATTCTTTCTGATTGGGGTTTAGATGAATTAGCAAAAAAAGAACGACATGAATCTATTGATGAAATGAAACATTCAGAAAAGTTAATGGAGCGTATTCTTTTTTTGGATGGTTTACCAAATTTACAAAATCTTAATAAACTCAGAATAGGTGAAACCGTTCCAGAAATGCTCCAATCAGATTTGGAAATGGAAATAAAAGGTCATATTGATCTCAAATCAGCTATTAGTGATTGTGAACAAGTTAATGACTATGTAAGCCGTGATTTGCTAGAAGAGATATTAGAAAGTGAAGAAGAACATATAGACTGGCTAGAGACACAATTAGGCTTAATTGAAAAAATTGGTTCTCAAAATTACCTTCAATCTCAAATGTCAGATTAAGTTGAGAAATTTATTTAGTTCTATTTTGAAAAAGGGCTCCAGTAATAATGTTGGAGCCCTTCTAAAATTTTATTCACAACGAATCCAAAAAATATAAAAAAAATTCATTTTAAATTATATATATTTTTAGTGTTGACTAATTATTAATATTTATATATACTTATTTAAAATCTTTGTAAGAATAAATCTAGCATAGAAAGAGAATTAATTCTGTCTTTAAATAAGGTTTTAAAAAATGTATGTTTGTTGTTGCGAGGGTATTACTGATAGTCAAATAAAAAAATCCATTGAAAACGGAGAAATTTTTTCGTTCAATGAGTTACGTGTTAAGTATTGCATAGGTAATAACTGCGGAAAATGTCTAGAGGAGGTAAGAGAAATATTTAATGACTCCATAAAAAGAAAAACAAACTCTTTAACCACTGAACTTGAAGGTACTTTTAATCTTGAACCTAGCACAAAACTTATTCTTCAGTAAATGGATATCAAATTATTATAAAAATTAATGTTAATGTAAATAATTGATAATCATTCTTTCGGTAATCTTATTTTAGATATATATTAATACTTAATTCCAAAATGAATGAGGTTATCAAGCAGGTTTAAAGGTGATTGTTCGGCCGCCTCTGAGAACAACAATAAAAACAAATTACTTAACATAAACTTCTAATTCAAGCGGTCCTTAACTCTCTTTCCATTAACAAGGAAAGAACAATCGATCTTAACTTAATCGATCCCTCTTATCGGACCCAACGCTAAGCGGTCCAGTAACGTAAGCCATAAATCAAACCAATCCCTCAAATAAGATAAAAGCGACCTAAATCAATTGATTCTTTCCTCGTTTTACATCTTATTTTACTGGGCTGATTCTGGTCAAAATCCGTAATAATTAATGCCCAGCGAGCGGTGGCATTTGTCTTTTGATTTATTTTCAGCAAGAAAACACTCGCCGCCTGAGGATGTTGGACTCCTAGAAATGTCTTCTAGCATTTTCAGGCACATTTTTTCTCCATTTTGAGGGTCGAGTTCGTACCATTCTTGACCCTCAATCCATAAGCCAATTCATAAATAATCCGTACTTTTAATTGCCCTGAGAGAGGTGGTAATGCTACTCGTTGAGTTTCGCTAAAACACTCGCAGTCTGAGTTTGTGCTTCCATAGTGAGAGGATCAGCATTCTCAAACATCCTTTATCTATGAGTGTCAAGAGTTCATCTCGCTTGGTCCTTACTCTTCCTTCAAACTCTCCAATACGCTTTCGAGTTCTTCATCCTGGGCCAATCCTCTGAGGTGATTTTGGCAGCGGACCCAATTCTCTTAGGTCGAAATATGGACTCCTCCAAAGTAATCCTTCGCAATCTGATTCAATGAAAGCACTTCAAACAACCGGGCTTTATAAAGTATGTATAAATAAGGTTGTGGCTTATTGAGGATAGGGGCCTATCCCGGATCACCCAGATCCTGCATCTAGATTAGTCCTATGTAGAGGACTTCATCAGCCACCTGACTGACGGTCATTCCCGTTCTTTTAGACATGGACACAAGAGTCCGCTTGATATCCGGATGAATCGTGGCTGAAAGCACTGGGCGTTTCTCGTAGCTGTCTCGCCGAGGAACACGGACTTAGTCTCGGTGCAATCGTGGGTCCTCTAGCATTTTTTCTACTCTATGTTAATCCCCCTAAAACTCTGCATTTCTAAGCA
>CAYTPF010000126.1:0-4697 GCA_964439775.1 uncultured bacterium
TTATGGTCAATTATAAATTAAATGTAACTATATTGGGAGATGTTTTTGATAATAATAATAATAAATTTATTAGAAATAAATTTAATTTTGATATCAAATAGCATAATGTTATATAATCATTGATTTGAGATAGAGACAGTTGTAAGTTCAATATTAAATTAATAGAGTGATAAATGAATTTCTACAAAAAAAATATAAGATTATGTTTTGGATTTTTTTTACTTAGCTTTCTCTTTTCTAATTCAAATACAGATTTAATAATAACTGAACAATTGAGAAAAATTGTTTTTCAAAAAATTTATAATCAAATAGTTAATTATAAAGATATTTCTAGAGAATCTGATGATGCTTTTTTAGGTGAGTCAATGACCAATGTGTCTTCATCTGCACCAAGAGAAGAATTTATTATCAATGTAGATATCGGTGATTCATTATTATATGGTGATGTTAATCTTATTGCTCATATTTCAACTGACAATCAGGAATCTTGGAATCATTATAATGGATATGCATTAAATGCGGAAGCGTATAATAATACTTGGGAAGCTATTGCTAGTTTAGAAGGAGATGAGGTGTCTTGGTATCTTACTGGAGAGGTAGACTCTGAAACTGTTTTTGATCAACCTGAATGGGGAACATTATTATTTACTCAATTGCCTTTTAATGAAAGTGATGTTTTTCCTATTATTTCATCAGTTTCTCAGACGTTAGGATATCCTGAAATAAATGATACAAGTCAAGCTTGTGTTGATATTACTGCAATAGAAGCTTCTTATAATAATGATAATTTATATTTTCATTTAGAGTATGGTGCAAATTTAACACCCAGTGAAGGACCCTTAGGGCCTTGGCATATTTATGTTATGGGGGTTCAAAATCCGGTATCAGAAACAGGATATGCATATGCATATGTTTTTGGTTCTGCTTCATTATTAGGGATATCTCCAGGAATATATGAATTATATGATGGGAATTATTCTTTATTATCATATGATGATTTACCATATGTTGGTATTCCATTTTTAAATAAACTAGATATTAAAATTTCTTTAGATGCATTATTTAATAGACCTGATTTTGGTCCTTGGCCAAATTCAAGTAATTCTTTGATTGCAATTGGTCAAACTTTTGATATAATACCTGATTTTGAGGATATAAACAATAGTGGCACTGTTGATAAAGATATAATTAGATCTACTATTTTGTTAGATTCGTATTACCAAAATAGTAATAACAATGTTCAAATTAGTAATGGAATTGTAGATGTTGTAAATCAAGAAATGAAAATTAAATACTTTGATTTAGATGGTAATTTTCCAATAATTAAAGAAGTTCAGATTTGTAGCTATATGGGTGATATTTGTGATCTGACTTTAGAGATGTTACCTGAAACACATGATTATAAAGATACAGTGGAATTTTATATAAATTATGATTTTACATTATTACCAGCTGATGAATATGCAGCTAAATTTATTTTCTCAGATGATAGTTTAGATAACGCTGATTGGGAGATTGTATATTTTTCAGTTTCTGATAATCAAATAGGTGATGTCAATTTAGATTTAGTAATAGATGTGCTAGATATAATTCTAATAATTGATATTATTTTAGAGTTTTATAATCCAAGTGATATTCAAATAATTTTAGCTGATTTTAATAATGATTTATTAATTGATGTGTTAGATATTTTAATGATAATTGATATTATTTTAGGTTAATATTTTGAATAAATTCATCTTTTTTTTATCTATAGCTATTCTATTTTCAAATGAAAAACAATTTTCAATCAGTGGAAAAGTTTTTGATATCGAGACCTTAGAGCCACTTATTGGTGTAAATATACAGTCTTCTAAATCAGCCATTGCTTCTGATAAAGATGGGTATTTTATTTTGGCGATTAATTTTCCTGATTCTATTGATTTTAATTATATAGGATATGAATCAAAACAAATAGTTATAGAAGATACATTGAATAATAAATTTAAAATTGGAATGCTCAAAAAAGCTTTAGAATTAGATATTATTGTAGTATCTGCTAGTGCATCTGAAAAAAAGATAGAAGAAGAAACTGTTTCAATTGATGTTATAAAACCATATTTAATAAAAAATAATAATATTACTAATATGAGTGTTGCGATAGAAAAAGTTCCAGGTGTTAAAATAATTGATGGCCAAATATCAATAAGAAATGGGTCTGGTTGGGCTTATTCTGTTGGGAGTAGAGTTCAAGTATTGGTTGATGGACAATCTTACTTATCTACAGGCTTAGAAGATGTGAAATGGAGTTTTTTACCTACTGATGTTAGACAAGTTGAAGTAATAAAAGGAGCTTCTTCTGTATTGTATGGCTCTGCATCAATGAATGGTGTAGTTAATATATTTACAGAATGGCCTACAGAACAACCTAGAACTAGTTTTTCTATTTATTCAGGTTATTATAATAAGCCAGATAGAATGTATACTGCATGGTGGGAACAAGATTTTATACATTTTGGTTCATATTTATTTCAAAAACAAAAGTTAAATGATTTACCATACTATAATGGCTTGTCTATACAGCATAAAAGAAGGATTGGTAATAATTTTGATTTTGTTATAGGAAGTAAAGTAAATAAAAAACATAGTTATCTTAAATTTGTAGATGAATATAATTTAGGTTTAAATATAAAAACAAGATATAGAGATCCAAAGATTGATGGTTTGTTATATGGAATAAATACAAATATAATGTATGAGCAAAATGATAGGTTCTTTTTCTTTAATGATACTACTACTGGTTCATATGTGCCTTTAACAACAGAAGATGATCCTTTAATTTCTGAAGAAACTTATAATAGTTATTCAATAGTACCTCATATTACATATATCCAATCAGAAAAAATCAAACATAAATTAACAGGATCTTATTTTGGAGTTATGCAGATTGATGATGGTAATTCTCTACCATCAAATACATTAAGAATGAATTATCAATTTCAAAATAAAATAAATAGTATTTTTTCTTTTACAACTGGAATGGATTATTCTTATGGTTGGATAGTAAATAGTAATTTGTTTAATTCATTAGAGCCATATACAAACTCAAAATCGATTTATTCGCAAATTGAAGCAAAATATGGTAAAATGATTGTTAGTTTTGGTTTAAGAAATGAACAGTATGAAATTAATAATATTCCAATTAATGATATTGATAGTGTCTTTTATAGAAGAAGTGGTATGGATAGTATTTATTGGAGCAATGAAGAGTCATTGCTTTATACAGTTTTTCCATTAGATACTATAAATTATGATTTAGAATCTATCTTTAAAGGCAATTCAGGTCTTATAAAAAGATTAGGTATAAATTATAAAATTAATCCAGGACTATTTTTTAGGAGTTCATTTGGAGAAGGTTTTAGAAATCCAAGTTTGATAGAAAGATATATGAAGAATTATAATAATGAAGAATTAGTAATTGCCCAAAATCCTACATTGAAATCTGAAAGTGGTTGGTCTGCAGAAATTGGCTTAAAGCAAATTATTCCATTTCAAAATAATGTTGGATATATTGATTTAGCTTTATTTTGGATGGAATATAAAAATTATATTGAACTTATTTTCAGTAATGCATATATACCAGAAAAGGATTATGAAGATGAATATCCTAATCATTCTATGACTGATGGTGAGTATATGGTCTATCACGCTGATAATATTGGAAAAGTTAGAATAACTGGATTGGAATTAACTACAATGGGTGATTTTAATTTATTCGGATCAAAGTATAAATTTTTAGCGGGATATACATTTACTTATCCAGCTGATTTGAATGTCATTAATAATAGACCTGAAAATAAAACTTATTGGGAATATTTTATTGATAGCTTTAATGGTTTAGATGAAGAGCCATGGGTAGATCAAAATTTTAATGATTATTTTGATGAGGGTGATACATATATTGATAAAAATGAAAATGGAAAATTTGATAATGAAACAATTAGTTTATTACCTTTTCGTCATAGAAACTCAGCTAGAATAGATATAGAAAGTAAATTTAATAAGTTATTGTATGGTATTAGTATAGATTATAATAGTGGGATAGAGCATATTGGTTGGTTTATGGAAAACTTTTTAGGAAATTTAACAGGTAATAGAAGATTTAAATATCATAATCCTTATACATTGATTAACTTACGTTTTTCATATTCATTTAGGAATAACGCATCGTTATTATTGAATATTAAAAATGCTATGAATATAGAATATGCGCATAGACCTGGATATATGGGGGAACCTCGAAGTATTGTTCTTCAGTACAATTATAAATTATAATTATTTAATATATATCGAATAGTCAGATTTTTTTTTGATTAAACCAATACATTTTGCAGAAAAATCATTTTGCAAATTAATTTGATTAATAAGATTCCTACAATCAGATTTATCAACTGATATAAGTAAACCACCTGAAGTTTGTGCATCTGCTAGCATTAGTAGTTCAATATTAGATATAGAATCAGCAAAATTTAAATTTTGTTTTATATATTCTAAATTCTTTTTTGTTCCCCCAGGAATAATATTTTGTTCTGCAAGTATTTTTACGCCATCTATAAAAGGGATATCATTATAATTAATTTCTGAAGATACATTACTTCCAATACACATTTCATATAGATGACCTAACAATCCATATCCAGTTATATCAGTACAAGCAT
>CAYTPF010000127.1:0-4695 GCA_964439775.1 uncultured bacterium
TAAAATATGAGTATTGTAAAATTATTGTGGCTAGGATATTTAATTGTAATTTTATTTTTTAGATATTCATTTGAAGGTAAGATTTTAATTTTAATTTATTCAATCGTATTAGCTTTGATAACAATCGTGAATGCAATAAAATCTCGAAATGAATGGAGAGATGTTGCAGAAGATTATCATAAAAAAATAGAAAATGAAAAATAATATACAAATAGAACAAATAATCCCTTTAGATACAGAGATAGCAATTAAATGGAGTGATGGTACAGAAAAATATATTCAAAATATAAGACTTAGAGATAATTGTCCATGTGCAAATTGTTCAGGAGAAAAAGATATTTTTGGTAATGTATATATTGGTGAAAAAAAGAAACTAAATGAGATCTCATATCAAATTAGTAAAATTACTAAAATAGGACATTATGCAATTCGTATTTATTGGATGGATAATCATTCTGAGGGATTATACACATTTGATTTAATTAAAAAATTATAATAATGAAAGTAAAGTTAGTAGCTAACAAAAAATGTAGTATTTGTCCATGTGGTTTAAGTAAAAAACTACCTTTTTGTGACAATTCTCATAGAGAACATAATGAAAAATATGGTACTAATTATAAGTCTATTAAAATTATTTCTCCTAGCAATACAGAGATAGATATTAATTCTAGTACATGGAGCAAAAATGATTAAAAAATATGATTCTATTAATGTTTTTAATAAGCCATTAGAAAAATGTTGTAATGATCCCATGACAGGTTTTTTTCGTAATGGTAAATGTGATACATGTTTAGAAGATTATGGGTCACATACAGTATGTATTCTAGCCACTAAAGAATTTTTAACTTATAGCTTGGCTGTAGGAAACGATTTATCTACACCGAATGAAGCATATAATTTTAAAGGCGTAAAGCCAGGTGATCGTTGGTGTCTTTGTGCCTCAAGATGGAAAGATGCCTATGAAGCAGGATATGCACCTCCAGTATATTTAGAATCTACCCATATAGAATCATTAAAAATTATTAATTTTAATATTTTGCAGCAATATGCTGTTAATTAGTATTGTAAATAGCATCAATTTTCATTGCAAGGTTTATACATTTTGTTGTTATACCATTAAATTGAATAGAATATATTTCTATTTTTACATTTGATGGATTTATTGTAATAATAGGATGATGGTTTAATGATTCAGCTAAATCTGCAATATTATTAACAAATTTTATATTGTCATTATAAGAGCTAAAATCAAATGATTTAGCAATTTTTTTATTAGAATACTCCCAACCTTTTTTAGAAACTGATTTTTTTATTTCATCTGGTGAAATTAACATTGTTTACCTCCTTATTTTTTGACATGATTTGCAAATATGTGTTCCCCTTTGGCATACAAATATTTTAATAATTATGTTATTACATCTTCGACAATGTTTATTTTCTCTAGAATAAACTGATAAGTTTTCTTCATAATTACCTTTTGAGTTATTTCCAAAATAAAAATTAATAATTGTAGTTCCTTGAAATTCAATTGCTTTTTTTAAGATAGAAATTATGGATGAATGTAAATCTAAAATATTTTGTTTTGTTAATTTAGAAGATATACTTTGAGGATGGATTTTTGCATTCCATAGACATTCGTCAATATAAATATTTCCTAATCCAGCAATAAAACTCTGATCAAATAGTAATGCCTTTATCATTCTGTTTTTTTTAGAAATATTTTTTAATAGCCAATCTACATTAAAGTTTTTAGATAATGGCTCTATACCAAGTTTTGTTTTTAATGAGTTTAATGAATTAAGATAATTTATTTTTCCGAACTTCCTTACATCATCAAAAACCAGGTAATTATTATCATTTAATAAGAATTTTGCTGTAATGTATTTTTTGTTAGAGTTTACATTAAATAGTAATTTACCAGTCATTCTAAGATGTACTGTAATAAAGCCTTTATCCAATGTAATTATAATATATTTACCTAGCCTTGAAATATTTATAATCTTTTTATTTATTATGTTTTTTTTAAATAGGGTAAGATTACTATTTAAAAAAACGTTCTGATAGCGATTAGGGTTTGTAACATCTAATATGGTTTTATCTATAACTTTAGTTGTTAAGTTATTAACAACAGTTTGTACTTCTGGTAATTCAGGCATTATTTATTAAGTTTTTATATGAAAATTATACATATAATTTCATATTATTTATTATGAAAAATAAAATATTTAAAATATTGGGGTTAATGTCTGGGACATCTATGGATGGTTTAGACTGTTGTTACTGTAAAATTAGTATTAAAAGTAATTATGAATTTGATTATAATATAATTGATTTTAAAACGTTTAGTTATTCAAATGAAGTTAAAGAAATTATAAAAAAAGCTCGTAAAAGACCATTTGATAGTCAAAAGTATGATGATATATTAGGTAAAATTTTTTCAGAAATTTCTATTGATTTTTTGCGAGGAAGAAGTGTTGATTTAGTTGGAAATCATGGACAAACTATTCTACATATAGATAAAAAAAAGACTATACAAATTGGTAATCCTATACACTTATTAAAAGCTTTAAATGTACCGATTGTTTATAATTTTAGAGAAAAAGATATTTTGGCTGGAGGAAATGGTGCTCCTTTAATGCCATTTTTAGATTGGCTTTTGTTCAAAAATTATAATAAAAATACTTATACATTAAATATTGGTGGGATATCAAATTTATCAAAAATAACAAAAAATATAAAAAGAAGTAAAGTTATTGGATTTGATTCTGGTCCTGGTATGTGTTTAATAGATGAGTTTGTCAAAAAAGTATGGAATAAAAATATGGATTTTGATTCAGAACTTTCTTCTAGAGGTAAAATTATTAAAAAAATTGAAAATGATTTACTTCAAAATGCTTATATTTTTAAAAAGCCTCCTAAATCTACAGATAGAAAAGACTTTGGAGAAGAAATGATTGATAGAATTTTATTGAAGTATAATAATTATTCACCATTCGATATCCTTAGAACATTAGTTAGTTTTACTGCTAAATCTATATGCATAAACTTAAAAAAATATCTTAAATTTAATGGTTTGAATTGTAACTTTTATATAAATGGAGGTGGATTCCATCACTCTATTTTAATAAATGATTTAAAAGATCAATTATTAATAAGTAGCTTTTCTAAATTGGAAGATTTGAATATTAGTGAAGATAATAAAGAAGCTTTATTAATAGCTGTATTGACTTTATGCAGGTTTCTAAATTTACCAGCAAATATGTCAAGTGTAACTGGATCAAAAGGTGATATAGTTTTAGGAGATATTTTATATAGCAAGGATTTAAAATGAATGAATTTATTTTTAGAGAATATGATATAAGAGGAATTGTTGAGAATGATTTTCCTCAAGAAGTAGTATTTGACTTAGGTAGAGCTTTTGGCACTTATGTTAAAAATAAAAATAAAAATGTTGTACTCGTGAGTGGTGATATTAGAATTACAACTCCAAAGTTAAAAGAATGGTTTTGTAATGGTTTATTATCATGTGGAGTTAATGTTATAGATGCTGGAATTGTGCCGACTCCAACTAATTATTTTAGTATGTTTCATTATGATATAGATGCAGCAGTACAAATTACAGGAAGTCATAATCCATCTAATTATAATGGATTTAAATTATCATTTGATAAGAAAGCTTTTTATGGTGAGCAAATACAAGAATTAAAAAATATTATTAAAAATCAACTTTATTATAAGAGCAATGATGGTACTATTGTATTAAAGGAAATTATAGAAGATTATAATAATGATATAATAAATAAAATAAAAATAAATAAACCTTTAAATGTAGCAATGGACTGTGGTAATGCTGCTGCTTGTTTGGTAGCTCCTGAAATTTATAAGAGATTAGGTATTAAAATTACTGAGTTATTTTGTAATGTTGATGGTACTTTCCCTAATCATCATCCAGATCCAACTGTTGATAAAAACTTAGAGTCAATTGTAGAAATAATTAAAAGTGGTAATTATAATTTTGGTGTTGCATTTGATGGTGATGCAGATAGAGTTGTAGTTGTAGATGAAAAAGGTAGAATTATTCGTTCTGATATTTTGATGGCAATTTTTTTACCAGAGATTATTAGTAAGGGTGACAAAATTATATATGATGTTAAATGTTCTAAGGCATTAGAAGATGAAATTTTAAGACTTAATGGTCACCCTATTATTTGGAAAACTGGTCATTCATTAATAAAAGATAAAATGCGTTTAGAAAATTCAAAATTTGGTGGAGAAATGAGTGGACATATTTTTTTTGCAGATGATTTTTATGGATTTGATGACGCAGTTTATGTATCATTAAGATTAGCTCAATTATTATCAAACTCGGAACAAAAATTATCTTCAATTGTAGATAAAATTCCAAAGTATTATTCAACTCCAGAATTAAGGTTTGAATGTATAGATGATAATGAAAAATTTATAATTTCTAATAAAGCATTTGAATATTTTAGTAATCATTATAATTGTGATACCATTGATGGTGTTAGAATTAATTTTGATGATGGTTGGGGTTTAGTTAGAGCTTCTAATACTCAACCAGTGATTGTATGTCGATTTGAAGCGAAAACTATGATTAGAATGGAAGAAATAAAAAAACAGATTTTAGATAAGTTATCAGAGTATGGAGATATACAAATTGAATTTTGAAAATTT
>CAYTPF010000128.1:0-4680 GCA_964439775.1 uncultured bacterium
GTTATGAGGTTTCTGACGGTGAGTTTACGGATACAGTTCAGACCTCGATTACGGTCAACAGCCTGCCTGATTCTCCTGAGGTAATTGGTTCTGTTTCTCTTGGTTCGATCCAGGAAGATGGTTCGATTATGGTCACGGAGGCTCAGCTTCTTTCGAACGCCAGTGATTCTGATACGGATCTGTCTCAGCTATCGATAGGTTCTGTGACGGCTGTTTACCCGGATGGGGCGGAAGTTTCACTGACCCAGCAGACGGTTGATATTTATGAGTTTGATCAGAACTTTACAGGTGATCTTACGCCGCTTTACGAAGATCTGACGAATGCGGTCGAGGTGTCGGGTGTTTATGGCAGCACGGCGAGCAGTTCTGGTCCGGATCATGTGATTGTCAGTTCGGATGAAGGAACGTTTGCTTATATGCGGATGGTCTTGGTTGATCCTGACACTCAGAGTGAAGTTGTTAACTACACGAGTGGATTTGCAGTTGTTGACAGTGGATTGGATGGAACCTTCTGGCAGTTTGATCCGGCTCAAGACTTCAGCGGTGATATCACGTTCAACTACACGGTAACGGACGGTGAGACGGACCCGGTTGCGGCCAGTGCCACGCTTCATGTAGCAGAGGTTCCTGATGCGCCTGTTATAGAAGGAGATATGAGTGGTTCTGTGACGGAGGACTTGTCACTTACTGCTTACGGTACGCTGACGATTACGGATCCTGATACTGGTGAGAGTAGTTTCCAGGCGGTTACGGGTCTGATGGGGGCGTACGGTTCCCTTGATATCGATAGCAGTGGTAGTTGGACGTACACGGTTGATAACAACCTTGAGGCGGTACAGTCGCTTGCTGCTGGTGAGGTTCTTCCGGACAGCATTGATGTGACGTCCTATGACGGTACGACACAGACCATTCAAATCACGATTACGGGTACGAACGACGGTCCTGTTCTTAGTGGTTCTTCTCCTCAAGCGACGGTATCTGAGGATGATAGTACGTTTACATTTGATCTTCTGAGTGGTGTGTCTGATGTGGACACGACTGACACGCTTTCAGTTGATGTTTCTTCTATTGCGCCTGTTTCGGGTGATGCGTCTGGCATTGTTATCAATACTGACGGCACTCTCTCGGTTGACCCGAATGCTTATACCCATCTCCCTGTTGATACGGACGAGATTGTTACCTTTGGTTATTTGGTTGAGGATGGTAACGGCGGTTCTGTTGAGCAAACTGCAACGATCACGATTACGGGTGCTGATGATACCCCGATTGTAGAAGGAGATATAAGTGGTTCTGTGACGGAGGACGCGTCACTTGTTGCCCATGGTCAGCTGACGATTACGGATCCTGATACTGGGGAGAGTAGTTTCCAGGCTGGGACGATTGAGGGTCAATACGGTTCCCTTGATATCGATAGCAGTGGTAGCTGGACGTATACGGTTGATAACAACCTTGAGGCGGTACAGTCGCTTGCTGCGGGTCAGGTCCTTCCAGACAGCATTGATGTGACGTCTTATGACGGCACGGTCCAAACCATACAAATCACGATTAATGGCGCGGATGACATTCTGACTGGTAGAGCGATAGATGGATATATTGAAGGTGCAACGGTTTTTGCGGATGCGGATGGTGACGGTGTTCGTGATGAAGGCGAGGCATTTGCGGTTACGGGTAATGATGGTGCTTATAGCCTGACGAATGCAAACGGCGGTTTGGTCCTTCTTGGCGGTGATGGAGCGATAGATGCGGCGACGGGTCTGACGTTTAGGGGTCAGCTTGAGGCGCCTGCGGGCTCGAGTGTTGTTACACCGCTGACGACGATTATCAGTAAGTTGGTAGAGAGTGGTTCTGCTGCGGATGCTGCGTCGGCGCAAGTGATGGTTAAGACGGCGCTAGGCATTGCTTCGACGGAAGATCTTTTAACTTTTGATCCGATTGAGGCAGCATTAAGCGGAGGCTCTTCTGCTTCTGATGGCCTTGAGATTGCGAAGGCTGGAGTTGTACTCCAGAACCTGGCTATTCAGGCGGGTTCTGCGGTTCGTGGTGCGTCGGATGCGGATACGGGCACGGATGGTAGTCTTAGCTGGGGTGAGGCGACCTCTTCGGTATTTGAGGTGATAGCGACGAAGATCTCGAGCTTGGGGAATACTGAGCTTCCTGAGACGGTGACGGTGTTTGAGGAGCTGGTGAACGGCACCGCGCAAGTTGCTGGTCTTAGCAGTGAGGCCCAGGCGTCACTTGCGGCGTCTGCGGATGAAGTTGCTGCGGTGATGTTATCTGGCATGGAGACGCTGGATACGTTTAGTGCAGATCCCATTGCGGCTTTAACGGAGATGGCGCAGACGGCGTCGGTCTTACAACATGATAGTAGTGCGGATATTGAGGCAGCTATAGAGGCTGCTGCGGATGGTGATGCAGCGGGTATCTCCACCCTACTCACAAGTTATACCGGTACGGCTCTCGAAGATGCCATCAGTGATGGTGTGATCGGGGATGTAACCGGCACGCATATTAATGACGCACCGTCTGCATTCGATGATCAGGTTAGTGCTCTCGAGGACACATCAATCACTATCCTTGCCAGCGCCCTGATAAGCAACGACCGAGATAGTGACGATGATGAAATAACTCTAGTTAGTGTAAATGGTGCAGAGAATGGCAGCGTTGCAATAGATGCTGACGGTAACGTTGTATTTACTCCTGACCAAAATTTCTTTGGCGCGGCTTCATTTAATTATACTGTTACCGATGCGAACGGATCCCAGTCCACGTCAACAGCAAAGGTAGAGGTAGCAGTCGCGGGCACCCCTGACGACTATATCGTTGCGGTTGACGACACACCAAACCTGCAGGCTGAGCCGGGAATTGCAACATTAATTGAACCTGAACTGTTGCTTGCCAACGATTTTGATCCGGATATCGGTATCGCTGGCCAAGGTGTCACGTTGGTGTCGGTTTCAAATTCTGCTGGCGGAACTGTTGAATTAGTTGATGGGCAGATTATTTTCACGCCGGACATCGATTATATCGGTGATGCCACATTTGATTATACTATTGAAAATACAGAAGGATTTTCCGACACAGCTACGACGGAAGTGCGGGTCGTACGCCCGCCTGTTGTAATTGATGATAATCTTTCATTCACTGATACGGCGAACGACGGCAGTTTGTTTATATCTCCTTTCGACCTTCTCGTTAATGATTACGAGTTCGGCGGCACATCCGAGGGATTGGGTCTTTATTCAGTCCAAAATCCTGTAGGTGGAACTGTAACGATCTCCGATGGAGAAGTTCTTTTCAACCGGACGGTCGATTATGAGGGTCAGGCATCATTTGATTATACCGTTATTGACTCGAATGGCGCTTTTTCAACAGCACAAGCAATAATAAACCATGCTCCAATAATCGGAGATGACACCTGGGCAGAAGTTGCGGAACTATATATTCCGCTTCAGATTAACGTCGCCGACCTTTTGATAAATGACTTTGATCCGGATTTCCCCTCAACGTTAAATCTTACAATTGACGAGGTCCTAAACCCTTATGCTGGTTCAGTCTCCTTAAGCGGGGACTACATTACTTTTACACCTGAAATAGCGGGTGAAGCTTCATTTGATTATGTGGCCATTGACAATCTTGGTGTGACTTCGACTGGTACGGTTAATATCAACGTCGCCTACGAGACGGACACTGTAATTAATGTGGAAGTTTTGAAGTTTGATGACGCAGAAATCACGGTAACGTCATTTTCAGATGGATCTGTAACTCTTACTGGAACCGATGGCGCGGACGATGTTATCAATTTTGGCGGCGAGATTGGCGTAAAAATTGAAGGCGCCGGCGGAGAGGATATTATCAGGGGTGGCGCCGGAGCGGATACTCTCGATGGTGGCGTAGGGAGTGATTTCCTCTTCGGTGGTGCTGGGGATGATACCTTCATAGCCTCACTCGGTGATGACGTGATCCTAAATGGATCCGGTTTTGACCAGTTACAGCTCGGTCACGATTTTCACTTACTGGATGGTGAAATAAATTCTGCATCGGGCGATTTATTTCTCGAGTTTTCAAATGGATCAACGATCACAGTCCGAGATCATGTTTTTGAGCCATTAGATCAGATAGTTATCAATACAGACGACGGTCCGAAAATTTACGCAGTCACAGTTGGCGATATGGATGCTACGGCCTTTGGTGACAGCTTAGTATTCGGAAGTGATGCGAGTGATACTCTTTTTGGTGGAGCTGGAGATGATCAAATTTTTGTCTCAGCAGGTTACGATACCATCAACAGCGGCCCAGGCGATGACGTCGCACGTTTCCGAGGTTTGATCTCAGACTACAGGTTCGAAGGATCTGCCGACGGTTATTCTTTAAAGATCACCGATCCCCTGAACGGCGATACAACCATTTTAATTGGCGTCGAAACTCTCTCCTTCGAAGATGGTGCGGTTGATGTTTCCTACGAAGACACAGGGATTGTGCTTACCGCGACCAGTAATTCAGACCACCTAACGCTCACTGGCCCCTATTCCATAACTGTGCATGGTGGAGATGGTTCTGACTTTATTTACGGAGCGGATGGAGCGGACACTCTTACGGGTGGTTCTGGTAATGACACGATCGATGGCGGTTTTGGTGATGACACGCTTACGGGTGGTTTGGGTGACGATGTCCTAGAGGGCG
>CAYTPF010000129.1:0-4653 GCA_964439775.1 uncultured bacterium
GCATCTTCTTTATTCATTAAAGATATTATTTCAAAAATACTATTATTATTAAAATTTTTTGAAAGTGAATTTTGTTGTTCTGTAATCTTATCCATATATTGTAATACTTTATTTTTTAAAAAAGATCGAAATTTATTATTAAAATTTATATTAAAAATATTATCCTATGAACATAGAATTAATTATTTCTTTTGTAGGCCTTTTATTTTCAATCTTATTTTCAAGCTCTGAAATTGCATTGATATCTGCCAATAATTTACAGTTAAAAGTTTGGGAGAAACAGAAACTTAGAGGCGCATCGCTTGCCATAAAAATAACTAATAATAAAGAAGAATATCTATCAACTATCTTAATAGGAACTACACTGTCTAATATCCTTATTACAACTTATGCTACAATCTACCTATCTACAGATTTTAATTATAGTCCTCTTTTAATAATAATAATAATATCCAGTTTGGTTTTACTTTTAGGTGAAATAATTCCAAAGGCTATATCAAGAGAACTATCAAATAAAATGATTCTTATAAATGCACCTATTTTATATTTATTTAATTTTATTTTCAGACCCATAAATAGGTTTTTTTCAAAATTTAACAACTCAAACATATCAATTTCTAATACTGAAAAACATAGCCATTTAAAAGATAACAGAGATGATTTACATTATCTCTATAAGCAAGTTGATGATCCGAATACTATGGAAAATGATCAAAAAGAAATGATTTCGCAAGTTTTTGAATTTTCTAAAAGTACTATTGAGGATGCAATGACTCCAAGAATCGATATTTCTGCAATAAATGTTAATTCAAATCTTGAAGAAATAATGCACATATTTATTGATAGTGGACATTCAAAAATTCCTGTTTATAAAAATAATATTGATAATATAATAGGAATTATTTATTTGTATGACTTATTTAAATCTCCTGAAGATATCAATGATGTTATAAAAGATATTAAATTTTTTCCATATACAAAGTCTGTAATGGATACTCTTAAAGAATTTCAAGATACTCGTCATTCAATAGCAATAGTACTTGATGAGCATGGCGGTACATCTGGCCTAGTAACAACAGAAGATTTATTTGAAGAGTTATTTGGAGAATTCTCTGATGAATTTGATAACAAAGATTCAAAATACAAAAAACTTGCAGATGGCTCAATTCTTGCTGACGCAAAAATAGAAATCGATCATTTCAATAAAGAATTTAAAAGTTTTTTCCCTGAAGGTGAATATGAAACAATTGCTGGATATATAATATCAAATCTTGGCAGAATACCTAATAAAGGGGAACATCTATTTTTACCAATTGGACAATTTCTTATTAGAAAAGGCTCTTCAAGAAAAATCCAACAAGTTCAAATATTTTTTTAAAAATAATCTTTAATTTATTTTCGAGAAATACACTTTAGATTCTTTAATTACGTAAGGTGATAAATAAATCGAAGATACTATAGTTGGAATCGCCATAACTGCAAACATTCCATCTAAAAAATTTATGATCATATCTAAAGAAGCAATCGATCCAATAATGATACTTATTACATATATATATCTATAATAAATTTTTGACTTTGTACCAAATAAAAATGATGAACATTTTGTACCATAATAAGAGTAACCCAACATTGTTGTTAAACTAAAGATTATAACAGAGAATAAAAGCAATGTTTGTCCTACAAATCCCAATTCACTTTTAAATGCATTTGTTGTGAGACTAACTCCATTACTTTCGGATAAATCTACGCCTGAAACTAAAATAACCAATGCTGTTAATGTACATACTAAAATTGTATCAATAAATGGACCTAGCATAGCAACCATTCCCTCTCTTATGGGTTCTTTAGTTTTTGCTGCACCATGAGCCATAGCTTCCGTACCAATACCAGCCTCATTTGAAAATGCAGCTCTCTTAATACCAATAATAATAACTGAGCCCAATATACCTCCAGACATAGCATCTCTTGAAATTGCATTATTCACTATATCAAGTAACAAATAAGGGATTTGATATAAATTTTTCAATAAAATAATAGTTCCTCCCAAACAATATATTAAAACCATAATTGGAACTAATTTAGATGCTACGTAACCAATTCTTTTTATCCCACCAAATGTAATAATGCCTATAATTAAAGCCGATATAACTCCAATTGATAAATTAATATAAAAAATATTATTAAAAAGTAAATTGTTATTTAAAAATATTTCTTCTCTAAGGATTTGAGTTAATTGATTAGTTTGGAATAAAGATAAACAACCAAATAATCCAGCAATACTAAAAAGAACAGCCAATGGTTTAAATTTTTGTCCCATACCCTCTACAATAACATACATAGGGCCACCTTGGATATTACCCTGATCATCTTTACCTCTAAACAAAACTGATAAGGAGCATGTAAAAAATTTAGTTGACATACCTACAATTGCAGAAACCCACATCCAAAAAATTGCACCAGAGCCACCAAGGTGCAAAGCTACCGCAACCCCACTTATATTTCCCATTCCAACAGTACTTGCTAAAGCACTAGATAATGCTTGATAATGAGGAATACTACCTGGGTCTTTTTCATTATCATACTTTCCTTGCAATATATCAATAGAATGCTTGAAGTATTTAAATGGAATAAATCTTGCATAAATCGTAAAATATAGTCCACCACCTAGCATTAAAACTAGAAGTGGAGTACCCCACATAAAATCAACAAAATTTAAAAGGATAACATCTAATATGACTATGGTTTTATCTATGATAAGGACATTTCCTCATCAGGATTATATATACCCATAGAAGCATTTCCATTCGCTTTTGATCTATTATATAAGATACTTTGAGCTATCTCTATATTTTCATCTTTACCCTTCCATGCCATTATAGCTGGGTGTTGCAATGCCCTTCCATATGAGAATGTTAGATTCCAATCAAGGTCTCTATAATTTTTATTCATTAAATTTAAATGATTAGTTGCATCCAAATCTGATTGTCCACCAGATAAAAAAGCACAACCCGGAACAGAAGATGGGACAGTTGCTTTTAAGCATTCAACTGTCATTTTTGCAACTTCATTTGAATCTGCCTGTTCAGTGCATTGATCTCCAGATATAACCATACTTGGTTTTAAGACAATACCTGATAATAAAACATTTTGAAGTTTTAATTCATTAAAAACAACTTCTTGAGCATTCTTAGTTATATCAAAACATTTATCAATTGAATGAGTTCCATTCATCAATACTTCTGGCTCTACTATAGGTACAATACAATTCTCTTGACATAACGCAGCATATCTAGCTAGTGCATGAGCATTTGCATGGATACATGCTTCACTTGGGATTTTATCTCCAATAGTTATAACTGCTCTCCACTTAGCAAATTTTGCTCCTGAATGTCTATATTCTTGCAAACGTTCTCTTAAACCATCCAATCCTTCTGTTATTTTTTCATTTGAATGCAAAGCAAAATCTTTAGCTCCAGTATCTACCTTAATGCCAGGCAAAATATCTAAATCATTTAAAAAATCAGGTATACTATTTCCATTACTTAAAACTTGCTTGAAAGTTTCGTCATACAATATCACTCCACTAATATATTTATTTAAATTGCTAGTAGTAAATAACATTTCTCTATATTTTAGTCTCGTATCAAAAGTAGACTCTACACTAATTTGATCTAATCTTTTTCCAATAGTTCCTGTACTTTCATCTGCCGCTAATATTCCCTTACCATTTTGGACCATTTTTTTTGCAATATTTTCTAATTCACTTTGATATTTCATTATTTTTTTCCTTAATTAATTTGACCTATTTCTTTTAATAACGATTGAAACCATAATTGATTTACATTAAATTCTTTACCACCTTTAATTTGATTAAAATCTATACAATCAATTTTATTATTATTATTTTCATTTAAACCTACGACACCACTTTTACCACTCAATGCACAATTCACTGCAAATTCAGAACTTTTCTTTATTAAATCTAAATCCTTTTCATTAGGTGCAGCTGATCTAGCAAAATATCCACTTTTCTGAATAAGAACTTTATCAGCCTTTAAACTAGAAGAAAATTTCTTACTATACCATTTTCCTGGATTAACTTCATCCAACCTAACATGTCCAAAAGCATCCCTTTTTAAAATTTTACCAGATTTTTCTATTTCTTTAACTATTGTTGATATCCCTGCTCCCTCACTTAAAAAAATATTGACACAATCATTTTTATTCATTTTATCTTGCAATCTATCAATTTCTAGATCTAAATCAATTGATATTTCAGGAACATATACTGCATCTATCCCCCATCTATCTTTGGATACTAAGGCATCAGGTAAAAAATCAATATCATTTAAACTTTTTTGATATAAAAATGCTGTATAAGCTGCTAACCAACCACAATGACGTCCCATTATTTCATGTATAATTAAGCTACGACTACTTGTAGTATTCTCATTTGCAATATTTTTGAAGAACCTCGCACCCTCTTCAGCTGCAGTCCAGGCACCTAAAGATTGTGCTACTGGTATCACATCATTATCTATCGTTTTAGGTAAGCCCACAACAGTTAGCTGGTGCCCCTTATCTTTTAAAAAGTTAACTAAATCAGCTGCAGTAGTATTTGTATCATCTCCACCTATTGTATGCAAAATA
>CAYTPF010000130.1:0-4644 GCA_964439775.1 uncultured bacterium
ATGTAGCTACTGGTACTGGTGATATAAGCTTTGCAATTCGTAAAAAGTTTGAATGTCCTATTATTGGTCTTGATTACTCAAATAATATGTTAAATATTGCAAGATCTAAAGCTGAAAAAATGAATACATCTGATATTAAATTTATTCAAGGAGATGCTGAAGCTTTACCATTTGATGATAATTCATTTGATATTATTACTATTTCATATGGATTTAGAAATTTGGGGAATTTTAAAAATGCTTTAAACGAATTTCATAGAGTTTTAAAGCCAAATGGAACTTTAGGAATTTTAGAATTTTCAAAATCAAAATATAAAATTTTCTCAATTTGTTTTAATATTTATTTTCATTACATACTTCCATTCATTGGGAAATTAATATCAGGTTCAAATGCTTATAAATATTTACCTGAATCTGTTGTAGAATTTGCTTCAAGAGATGAACTATTGAAACTTATGAAAAAAACTAATTTTCAAAAATGCTATATGTCTGATTTAACATTTGGAATAACAACTATATTCATTGGTAAAAAAGATAATGAATAAAAATAAATATTTATTTGCACAAATAGCACTCATATTGACTACTATGATATGGGGATTTACATTCACAATTGTACAAGAATCTTTAATAACAGCTTGTCCTCCATTTGCATTCTCTGCATATAGATTTGGTATTGCCGCAATTGGCTGTTTTTTTCTTTTAGATTTTAGAAAAATTAGATTTACAAGAAATGAGATTCTAGGCGGAATCTATTGTGGTCTATTTTTATTTGTGGGCTATGCTTTCCAAAATTATGGACTTGTCTATACTACTCCAACAAAATCTGCTTTTATAACTGGAACTTCAATCATCATGGTTCCAATAATTCTAATTGTATTACGACTAGCTAATGTTTCAACCAAAATTTGGATAGCAAGTATTTTAGCAACAATAGGAATGTACTTTTTATTAAATCCTAAGGGAGAAGGTTTACAATATGGTGATATACTTACTTTTGGCTGTGCAATAGCTTTTGCATTACACCTAATCATTCAAGATAATTATACTAAAAAATGTCGTACTATGTTTTTATTTTTTCCACAACTAATAACAGTATCTATATTAGCTTTCATTTTTAATTTTATTTTTGAAACACAAGAAATAATTTGGACAAATCAACTATATATAAGTTTAGGTATTACTAGCTTATTAGCCACTTTATTTGGAATTGGTGCAATGGTATGGGCACAAAAAATTATATCACCATCAAGAACAGCTATCATATTTAGTACTGAACCGTTATTTGCAGCTATTTTTGCAATGGCTATAATCGGTGAATATTTATCTCCAATAGAATGGTTAGGTGGATTTTTAATAATTATTGGAGTACTCTATAGTGAATTAGGAAATAGAACTAATTAAAGTGATTTAAACGTTTTTTTCTTTAAAATAAAATAACTTAAAACAATACTACCCTTATAAAAAAATTTCATCATTTTAAAATCATTTATTTTTCTCAGCTTATAATTATTTTTTATTCTTTTATAAATGATATTTGGATGCACAACTAACCACATCAAACTTTTTATTATAGCAAAACTATGATTAATTCGACCTAGTAATAATTCATAAAATATAGAAATAAATTCTAAAATTAATCTTGGAATAAATAATAATAACATAACAGGTATGGAATAATTAGTTAATAATAATAAGAAACTATTTCGATGATTTAGATATGTTTTGAATGGCGATTGATAATCTAATGTTTGACCACCTTTATGATAAATTATTGAACTAGGTACATTAGAAACATTATACCCTAATAAATGACATTTCCAGTGATAATCAATTTCTTCCATATGAGCAAACAATGTTTTATCAAAACCATTTACTTTATTGAAAATTGATTTTCTTGTCATAAAACCTGTACCAGAAGCCCAAAAGATATAATCTGATTTATCATATTGATTATTATCTTTTTCAATTGTATTAAAAATTCTACCTCTAGAGAAAGGAAAACAAAATATATCTAATTCTCCCCCACAGCCTCCAGCATAATCAAAATTTTGATCATTATAAAAATTTTTAATCTTTGGTTGAACTGATGATATATTTGAATCAGAATCCAATTTTTTAATAAGGGGAGCAATCCAATTAATATCTTGAATTGTATCATTATTTAAAAAAACTAAATACTCACTCTTTGCGATAGAAGCACCCTTATTGCAACCTTCAGCATATCCATAATTCTTATCACAATTTAAAATATTAAGCTTAGGATATAATTCTTTTATTTGCTTGATACTATCATCCTCTGAGGCATTATCAACAACAATAATTTCAATTTTATTTGTAATAGATTTATTTAAAGATTCTATACATTCTCTAAGAATTTCAAAACCATTATAATGGGGAATAATGATTGAGACTTTATATGTATTTATGATACATCCTTTAAAATATTTAAATATTCTAATGCTTTAGGATCATCAGGATTTTTTTCTAACCAATTATTTAAAATATTAATCGCTTTTTCAAACTGATTAGATTGAGAATATGCCTG
Organism: uncultured bacterium; assembly: GCA_964439775.1. Lineage (GTDB taxonomy): Bacteria > Fidelibacterota > Marinisomatia > SCGC-AAA003-L08. The sequence continues at coordinate 2,549 of CAYTPF010000130.1, forward strand.
AACTAAAGAAATAACAATTTCAAACTCTCTTGGATATTCTATATTTAAATTTTTAAAAATTTCAATAGCTCTTTCATAATTTTGAAGATCTTGCATATAAAGTTGACCTATGTAAAAAATATCTTGAAAACTTGTTTTTTCATTATTTAATAGATCATCTAATATATCTGTATATTTTTTAGTATCTCCAGCTTCCTTGTACATTCTACCTATTTGGATTTCTAAATCACCATTTCTCATTGGTAAATGCTCTGATGGAAAATATTGTTCCATTTTATTTAATAAATTTAATGTTTCTTTATTTTTATCAGGATTTTCTGAATATATAGTTTCTATTCCTAATTGTAAAAAGGAAGATCTATAGTTTTGTACTAATCTCTGTATGTTGTCATTAAAAAATACATTTTGATTATTTAAATTTTTATATCTGTATACACCATCACCTGATTCAATATAATTTATATAATCTTCCGAATTATAGATTATATTATTATAATCAGGAGTTTCTGTAATATTTTGAATCATTTTAGATCGATTTAATTTTTCATTTTTTACTTTTGATGTTTTTAACTTAAAAACAAGTCCTTCCATTTGCAGATAATCATCCAAACCAACACGATTCTCTGGTGATACTGTAACAGCAAAATAAATTGGACGTTCTTTTGGTAAATCATTTATAAGTTGAACAATCATAAAATCTTGTACTCTTAAAAATGAACCATGAGTAGATTTGATTTTCCAGTTTAATTTAGAATTTAAATAATTAACTGAAGCATCAGCATCTTTCCAAGGACTTAAATCAAAACCCATTCTAATTTCCCAAGGCATTCCATATACTTTTTGCGCAGCTTGATTTAACTTATTTCTATAATTAAACCAAAAACTTAAATCATTAAATTTTTCTCCACTATCATAAACACCATTATTATTAATATCAGTGTACGGTTCTCCTAAATCATATACATTATTTCCTTTTGTATATGATTTAAGTGTACTAGCAGTTGCAATGTAAGGGCCATATGTATTCATTTGCTCAATAAACTTATCATCTAATTGAATTGGTAACTTAGGAAAATCATGTTTTAACTGATGAATATACCAACCTGTATTTAATAAACTTAAATTAACTACTCTTACATCTTTTCTAACACCTTCTACCTCTTGAATGTACCATAATGGGAATGTATCATTATCACCATTAGTAAAAATAATCCCATTAGGTTCGCAAGAATTCAACATATTATATGCATAATCCCATGCAACATAATTACCACGTCTATTATGTTCATGATAATTTGCTTTTAACATAATTCCTGGCATCAAAATAAATATTAAACTAAGAAAAGCAATAGAATAATTTTTATTATTTGTAAACTCTTTGATTCTTTCTAATAAACCTGCAATTCCAATTCCAATCCATATTGAAAAAGCAAAAAAGCTTCCTACATATGAATAATCACGTTCTCGTGGCTGAGGATCATATTGATTAAGATATAATATGATCATTACTCCAGTCGCTGCAAATAATGCTAAAACTGCTAATGCCCTCTTCCAATCTTTAATAAAATGATGAAACAGTCCACCTATACCTATCAATAATGCAAAAGGTAAGCCAAATTGAAGCCAATTAATTCCATCTAGGGTTTTTATGTATTCTCCCTTTTTAGTTATAAGATCCCAAGATCTATTATCTGCATTTTCTCTGCCAGCAAATTGCCATGCAAAATATCGAAAATACATCTCTTTAAATTGATAATTTGAAACAAAATCTTGAACTTCTTTTCTAGAAGGATCCCTTAAATTTTTAGGTTCTACCCATCTTGATATATATGATGAGTTCAATAAACTTTGCTCCCTATCAGTAATCGACCAACTTCCATATTGATCTCTGTTTAAATATGATAAAGCTCTTTCAATGGTATCAGGATTATTTTCATTAATAGCTGGATGTTGATTTGCTCTTATAAATATCGTTGTATAAGATGTGTATCCTATGAAAATCAGCATCATAGATGCAAAAACAATTGATAACTCAATATATTTATTTTTTATAAAATAAATTGATACCAATAGAATAGAGAACATTAAAAGAATTG